>DATJOH010000049.1:0-11736 GCA_035507235.1 Acetobacteraceae bacterium | reverse complement strand
CCACCAGCGCGTCCACGATCTCGGACAATTCATCGCCGGAAATGATGCGCGACAGATTGTAGAGCGTCAGATTGATGCGATGGTCGGTGACGCGGCCTTGGGGAAAATTGTAGGTGCGGATGCGTTCGCTGCGATCGCCGGTGCCGACTTGGGATTTGCGGTCCGCGGCGCGCGTCGCGTGCAGCGTGGCGCGCTGCTGTTCGTAGAGCCGGGAGCGGAGGATTTTCATGGCCTTCGCGCGGTTCTTGTGCTGGCTGCGTTCCTCCTGCATGGCAACGACGATGCCGGTGGGCATGTGGGTGATGCGCACGGCAGAGTCGGTTTTGTTGACGTGCTGGCCGCCGGCCCCGGAGGCGCGGTAGATGTCGATGCGGAGATCGGCGTCGTTTAATTCGACGTCCACTTCCTCCGCTTCCGGCAGCACGGCGACGGTGACAGTGCTGGTGTGGATTCGGCCCTGGGTTTCGGTGGCGGGGACGCGCTGGACGCGGTGCACGCCGGATTCGTATTTGAGGCGGGCGAACACGTTGCGGCCGGTTATTTCGGCGATCGCGCCCTTCAGGCCGCCCAGTTCGGTATCGTCATATTCCAGGGTTTCGAAGCGCCAGCCTTTGGTTGCCGCGTATTTCTGGTAAGCGCCAAAGAGTTCGGCGGCGAACAGGCCGGCTTCGTCGCCGCCGGCGGCGGGGCGGATTTCGAGGATGGCGCTGCGTTCATCGGCTTCGTCTTTGGGCAGCAGCGACAGGCGGATTTCGTGTTGCAGGGCGGGCAGGCGGGTGCGCAGATCGCGCAATTCCTCCTCCGCCAGCTCGCGCAACTCGGGATCGGTGAGCATGGCCTCGGCGTGCGAGGCTTCCTCCTCGGCGGCACGAAATTCCTCGATGCGGGAAACCACCGGTTCCAGTTCGGAGAGTTCCTTGGAGGCGCGGGAAAACGCCTCGCCGGAGACGCCTTCGGACAGCATGGCGCGCAATTCCTCGGCGCGCGCGATGATGCGGTCGAATTTCTCGACGAGATTCATGATGGCGCCAGGTGCGCGGGCACGTCCGACAGCTTCACCTCGGTCTGCGTGCCGGCATCGAGATCCTTCACCGTCGCCACGCCGCGCGCGACCTCGTTCTCGCCGAGAATGATGGCGGCGCGGGCCCCGATCTTGTTGGCGCGTTCCAGCCGCCGCTTCATGTTGCCGCGATACGCCATTTCGGCGCGCACGCCAGCATGCCGCAGGGCTTGCAGCACACCGAGCGAAGCGGCCCCACCCGCTTCGCCCATCGGCACCACGGCGACCGGACGCGGCGCCGCGGGCGCCTGCGGCAGCAGCATGGCCAACCGCTCGATGCCCGCGGCCCAGCCCACCGCCGGTGTCGGCGGCCCGCCCATTTCGGCCACGAGACCATCATAGCGGCCGCCCGCCATCACCGTGCCCTGCGCGCCGAGCGCACTCGTTACGAACTCGAAAGCCGTGTGGCTGTAATAATCGAGGCCGCGGACGATCCGCGGATTTTCCCGGAACGGCACGCCGAAGCGTGCCAGAGAGGATTTCACCCCCTTGTAGAAATCCGCTGCCGCCGGCGTCAGAAACGGCTCGATCGTCGGCGCCTGCGCCACCAGGGCCTGGTCGCGCGCATCCTTGCTATCGACGATGCGCAGCGGGTTTTTCTCCAGCCGCTCCTGGCTGTCGGCCGAAAGCGCTGCCCGGTGCGCGGTGAAATGCGCAATCAGCGCGGCACGGTAGGCGTCCCGGCTTTCGGCGTCGCCCAACGTGTTCAGTTCCAGAACGACATCGCCGGCGATGCCGAGTGCGCGCAATATGTCCCAGCCGAGGGCGATGATTTCCGCGTCCGCCAGCGGCTCGGCGGCGCCGATCAGCTCGGTGCCGATTTGATGAAATTGCCGGTAGCGCCCTTTCTGCGGCTTTTCATAGCGAAACATTGGACCCGCATAGAACACCTTCTGCGGCAAGGATTGTGTAAGGCCATTGGTTATCAGCGCGCGGCAGATGCCGGCTGTATTCTCCGGCCGTAACGTCACATTATCGCCGCCTCGCGATACGAAGCTGTACATTTCTTTCGTGACCACATCGGACGTCTCACCGAGCGTGCGGGCGAAGACGCGCGTGTCCTCGAAGATCGGCGTGGTCCATTCGTCGAACCCGTACGTGAAGGCAACGGAGCGCGCCGCCGTCACCACCTGGGTGTGGCGGCGCTGGTCTTCGCCAAGGATGTCGCGCGTGCCGCGTATGGGCTGCAAGGGTTCCACGGATGAGGCTCGGCCTGTCAAAGGGCCGCGTGGTTAGCACGCGGGCCGGATGGGGCGAAAGCCGGGCCGCGCCGGGCCTGGCCGCTACTGCACGAACGGGTTCGTCCGCCGCTCCGCGCCGATGGTGGAGTTCGGCCCGTGGCCGCAAATGAAGGAGAAATCGTCGCCCAGCGGCAGCAGCTTGGTCTTGATGGCACCGATCAGCGCCGCGTGATCGCCGTAGGGGAAGTCCGTGCGCCCCACCGAGCCGCGGAACAGCACATCGCCCACCTGCGCGAATTTCAGCGCGTGGTTCACGAACACGACGTGCCCCGGCGTATGGCCGGGGCAATGTAACACGTCGAAGACATGCGTGCCCACCCGTACCTGCTCGCCTTCGGTCAGCCACCGGTCCGGTGTTACGTCGCGCATCCCCTTCATGCCGAACATCTCGCCCTGCTGCTGCAAATTCTCCAGCAGCATGGCATCCCGCCTGTCGGGGCCGACGATTTCCACATTCCTGCCCTTCAACTGGTCGCGCAGTTCCATCACGCCGCCGGCATGATCGAGGTGGCCGTGCGTGAGCCAGAGCGCCTTTACGTCCAGGCCCTGCTTTTCGATCACCTCCACAATGCGCGGCACATCGCCGCCGGCGTCGATGATGACGGCCTCCTTGGTGGTCTCGTCCCACAGCAGGGTGCAGTTCTGGGTGAACGGGGTGACGGGGACGACGCCTACGCGCAGGCCGGGCATGGAGACTCCTAGATGTCAGGACTGGGGGGCTTTGCCCCCTGCCCCCGCTGCTCAATCGGTCCGAGGCGAAAATCTGTGCCGCGCAGCGCTTGCGACGGCGGCGGCACGCCGCTGGGGGTCCTAGGGGGCAAAGCCCCCTAGTCTTATGTACGCTGCGTAATCGGTACGAACTTCAAATCCTCCGGACCCACATAATTCGCGCTCGGCCGGATGATCTTGTTATCGATCCGTTGTTCGATCACGTGCGCGCTCCAGCCGCTGGTGCGGCTGATCACGAACAGCGGCGTGAACATCGCGGTCGGCACACCCATCATGTGGTAGCTGACGGCGCTGAACCAATCCAGATTCGGAAACATCTTCTTCACGTCCCACATGACGGATTCCAGCCGTTCCGCGACAGAGAACATCTTCATGCTGCCGGCATGCGCCGACAACCGCCGCGCCACTTCCTTGATGACCTTGTTGCGCGGATCGCTGACGGTATAGACCGGGTGGCCGAAACCGATAACCACTTCCTTCTTCGCCACGCGCTCGCGAATATCGGCTTCCGCCTCATCGGGGCTGCTGTAGCGCTTCTGAATTTCGAACGCGGCTTCATTGGCGCCGCCATGTTTCGGTCCGCGCAGCGCGCCGATCCCGGCGGTGATGGCCGAATACATGTCCGATCCGGTGCCGGCGACGACACGTGCCGCGAAGGTGGAGGCGTTGAATTCATGCTCCGCATAGAGAATGAGGCTCGTATGCATGGCGCGGACCCAGATATCGGGCGGCGTTTCGCCATGCAGCAGATGCAGGAAATGGCCGCCGATGCTGTCATCGTCGGTCTCGATATCGATGCGCTTGCCGTTCTGTGCGAAATGATACCAGTAGAGCAGTATCGAGCCCAATGACGCCATCAGCCGATCGGCGATGTCGCGGGCACCGGGATGGTTATGATCGTCCTTTTCCGGCAGGGCGCAGCCCAGGGCGGAAACCGCGGTGCGCATGACATCCATCGGATGCGTGCCTGCCGGCAGTTCCTCCAGAACGTTCAGCACGGCATTCGGCACGCCGCGCAGCGCTTTCAATCTGGCCTTGTAGGCACGCAGCTCCGCCTCGTTCGGCAGCGTACCATGCACCAGCAGGTGGGCGATTTCCTCGAACTCGCAGGCCTCCGCGACATCCAAGATATCGTAGCCACGATAATGCAAATCGTTGCCGGTCCGGCCGACCGTACACAGCGCGGTATTGCCGGCGGTAACGCCAGACAAGGCCACGGATTTCTTCGGCTTCAGGCCTATCGGCGCATCGACGGCATCATTCATCGCTCAACTCTCCTTTGCCGGACCGCGCACACCTGGCGCGGCGCCGGATTTACAAGCGGCTGTAGGCAAACCCGCAGGGGCTGGGCAAGCCCGCACCGCCCAGAATAGCGGATGCGACTAAAGTCGCCCCCTGTCCAGCGCCGGGCAGCCATGCCGAGAAACGGGAACTGACGCGCGGGAGGACGGTTCAAGCTGTCCTGCTGCGCTGCGGCATTTAGAAGGTGATCGTCTTATACTAAAGTGATCTCAAAAAATTTACGCCTTTGTGGGACACTAAGTGAACACAGCCTCCCGATATCCTCGGGGAAGGATGCATGAATGCTTTATCAGTACTATGAATGGCAGCGTGCCAGCCTGGAGCCGATGCGTGTATTCGCCAGCGGCGCCCTGCACTTGCTGGACCTGCCAGGCAATCCATTTCGCGATACGCCGATTGGCCGCTGGACCGCCGCCACGCTCGACCATTTCGAGCATAATACGCAATATTTTGCCAAGCCTTCGTTCGGCCATACCCACACTTTTATCGACGGCGAAAAGGTGGCGGTGACGGAAGAAGTGCTGGAGCGGCGCGTGTGGTGCGATTTGCTGCATTTCCACCGGGCGTTGCCGCGACCCCATGATCCTCGCGTTCTGCTGGTGGCGCCGATGTCGGGCCATTTCGCAACGCTGCTGCGCGGCACCGTCGCCACCTTCCTGCCCGACCACGATGTTTACATCACGGACTGGACCAACGCGCGCGATGTGCCGATTTCCGGCGAAGATTTCGACCTCGACGACTATATCGACCATGTCATCGGCTTCATGCGCCGGCTTGGGCCGAACCTGCATGTCATCGCGGTGTGCCAGCCCGCGGTGCCGGTGCTGGCCGCGACGGCGCTCATGAACGCGGCAAACGATCCGGCGGCGCCACGCAGCATTACTTTGATCGGCGGCCCGATCGACACGCGGGAAGCGCCGACGGAAGTAAACCAGTTCGCCAAACGCCATTCGCTGGACTGGTTCCGGCGCAACGTTATTCATCCGGTGCCGTTTGGCAATGTCGGCTTCCTGCGCCAGGTTTATCCCGGATTTGTGCAGCTCGCGGGATTCATGGCCATGAATCTGGACCGGCATTTCGAGGCCCATTGGCAGATGTTCCTGCACTTGGTGGATGGCGACGGTGAGTCGCTCGCCTCCAAGCGCGAATTCTACCAGGAGTACAAAGCCGTCATGGACATGCCGGCGGATTACTATCTGCAGACCATCGCCGCTGTGTTCCAGGAGCACCTGCTGCCGCGCGGCCTGCTGGTCAGCCGCGAACGCCCGGTTTCCTGTGCCGCCATTACCAGGTCGGCGCTGCTCACCATCGAGGGCGAGCGCGACGATATTTCCGGCATCGGCCAGACCCGAGCGGCCCACACGCTGTGCACGAATTTGCCGCCATCAATGCGGCACCACATCGAGCAACCCGGCGTCGGCCATTATGGTTTATTCAACGGCAGCCGGTTCCGCGAGGCAATCGCGCCGCAAATCAAATCCTTCATCAGAGCCCACGCGGCGTAGGGAATCCCACCTTATAATAGAAAAGTTCTTTGCTTCTTTCTTTCAAGAAAGAAGATTCTTCTTTTCTGAAGAAAAGAAGCAAAAGACTTTTGTCTTGTTCGCCCGCTTCACTATCCGGCGAACCATAAAAAAATCCAGGGGGGCGTGCCCCCTGGACCCGTAACGCGGTCTGCATGCGTTAACACACCGACTTAGACAGCCTTTTTCAGGTTCGGGCTGGCTTTGAAGCGAACGGTCTTGCCGGCCTTCACCTTCACCGGCTCGCCGGTGCGGGGATTCATCGCCTTGCGCGCCTTCGTCTTCTTTACGGTAAACGTGCCGAACGACGGCAATGTGAAGCCGCCTTCCTTCTTCAGTTCCCCAACAATTGCATCGATCAACGAGCCTGCCGCCGCGTTCGCGGCTACCCCCGTGCAGTTCGTGCTCTCCTGGATGACGCCGGCGATGAAAGCCTTACTCATGTTTGCTTCCTTGTTACCCGCGCCGCCGGGCGGCACAGGGATGGTTTACGATATGCGAATGGCCGGCCCATCACTTTTCAGCCCGTTTTGGCTGGCGTGTCGCCCGCGCGGCGGCGATGCCAAAGACCAAGTGGCTGCCTCGCGACTCCGGAAGGCCGACCTTTCGCGGCTGCAATAGCGCCTTCGCGGGCGCGCCGCAACTGTCCCATACGAAGATTCGCTAGCTGTGGGCAGGCTATTTTAGGGAGGCTCCGGCGGCTTTGCGACGCCACCAGCCGAAGACGCCCTCGGCGACGACGTACTAGCTATAGAAGCAAGCATTATGCCGCCCTGCCGCGGCGGAAAAGCCGGCTGCCACTCGCGCCCAAGCTCCAGCGAGGCTTGCGGATTGTAGCAGGGATCGGCGGAAATGATCTCTCCCCAGCGCTGCCGTAGCCGCCGCACTTCCACCGACTCAAGCGCGGCACGCGCCCCTTCATAGTGGCGCCCAAGTGACAGTGACTCGTAATGGAGCAGTTCCGCCTCCGCGCAATAGACGATTTCCGCACCGGCCTGCCGTGCCCTGAGACAAAGATCCACATCGTTGAGTGCCACCGCGAAACCCTCGTCCATGCCGCCAAGTTCGCGGTAGAGCGATGCGCGTATCAACATGCAGGCGGCCGTAACTGCCGCAACCCCGCGCGAAAGCCGGCCGATCCCGTGCGGCCCCGCATCGTCGCCAGGCCTGAGCCGACCGGCATGTTCGCACAGATCGGCCAATCCCATGATGACGCCTTCATGCTGCACCATGCCATTGCCATAGAGCAGCCGCGCGCCGACGATGCCGACCCCGGGGTCCTGCATGTGTGCGACCATGGCATCGAGCCAGCCTGGTGAGAGCGGTGCCACATCGTCGTTCAGCAGCAGCAGCAGATCGGAATCCACCAAGGCGGCGCCACGATTATTCGCGGCCGCGTAGTTGAACGGCTGCATTGCGACGGCATGCGTCCGCGTGCGGGGTGTCGCCTGCAAGCCACGCAGCACCGACTTTCGTGCCGCTGCCGGGGCTGTCAGCAACACATGAATCGTCAAATTGGGGTAGTCGGTCCCGCAGGCGACTCGGCGCACACACGTGAGAACGTGCGGCGACCTGGCTGCACTCGGCACCAGGGCAGCGACCCGCTTCGAGGTTGCGGGTTTACGGCTTCGCGGCTTGTGCCAAGGCATTATTGGCGATTCGCCAGAAGGCAGATGCGCCAGCACGCGCGGCACATGCACCAGGTTTTCTGCTGCCTGCATGGCCAACCAAAGCCGCACCGACTGCGCCTCCGCGGCAATTTCCGCCGGCGGCGCGTTCCACCGTACTGCGCACGGTCCTGCAACAGAAACGCCGGTTGCCAGCAACAACCTGTCCGGACCAGGCAGAAACAGGGGATCCGTGCGGCGGCCTTCCGGGCCAAGCCAGTCACAATCCGCGGTGATGCAGGTTGCCGCTGGCACCGCCACGATGGCGGCGGCAAACCAGGCGAGCGCCGCGGGCGCGAGCATTTCGCCGGCTCCGACGACCAGAATCCATTCCGCCGCGACGCGTCTCCAGGCCGCTGGTTCGTCGATCATCAGCGGCGGCCACGGGGCTTCCAAGATCTGCGGTGCCAGCGATGCAAGCGTCGCCGCGCGTGCCGCTTCCGTTCCACCTACGATGACCACTTGCATATTCGGTGGCTCCGCCGGCGGCGGCGGCGGCATCGCCGACTCGCACCAGGCGATCCAGGCCTCGTACGGCGGCGCTTCGCCCTCCCGTGCCGGCGCCTGCCCGACCATTGCGCGAACCCGCCCCAAAAGCCCGAGGAAGCTGCCCGCCGCGGCGAGGCTCAGAAGATGGCGTCCACGCCATAACAACCGGGCCGTGGCTTCCCAGCGGCGCAACGGCCGCACGCGCACCACCGCGCCCTCGGCGGGCATTCCGAATATGGCAAGCGACATGGCGCTGGCACCGCAGGGCACATGCACCAGCGTTTGCCGCGTGTCGCCGTCTGCGCTACGATTGATCGGGCCGAGAAATTGGCTGCGCACGACCTGGCCACGCGCGGGATCGGTAAGTTCCACACGCGCCCACCATGCGGCGTGCCCGGGCAGCGTGACGGCGATATCGCACCAGTTGCCGGCGGCATGGTCCGGCAGCGCTTCCACAACTGTGTTTGCCTGCGTCATCGCGGTACCGTGAGGAAAGCTGTTCTTTTTTAAAAAAAGTAATTGCCCGGGTAGGGTAAAAACGAGAGCAGGCAAGAAAGGACTTCTTTTCTGAAGAAAAGAAGCAAAAGACTTTTGTCAATGGCATCTGACAGTCAGTCCAAATGGGTCGATTCGGAAGCTGCCCGAAACAGAAAAAAGTTTTTTGGTTCCTTTTTTCAAAAAAGAACTGCCTTCTTGCTTTGCCAGCGCGTCAATCCCCCCGCGCGTTGGCCGCGGATATTTCACCTCGTCTGCGCAATAAACGGCGACCGTTCCGCAATGCGCGAAAACCAAGACGCATGGCACCGTAGAAAAACCCGTTCCGCAACAGACGAAGGGTAATGCGTTCGGTTTTGAGGGCCAGGAAACGCGCGGCTTCCGCCGCCTTGGTGTCGGAAGCCGCCGGCATGGCATTTTGCCCAGCCACGGCCGATGCAAGTTGCACCGCGCGCAACCGGCGAACGATACGGTCATAAGTCACGCCCTGTAGGGCCCGCAGCAGCGCATCGCGGATTTCGCGCGCCGAGCGTTCCGCGCCGCCTGCCTCAGCCGGCGCCGCCTCCTCCACCCAGCGCGGTGGCTGCCTCAGCCGTTCCACCAGGTCCGCGGTGGTCGTGAAAAAATGCATGTTCGCCGGGCCATTCAATGCACGCCAGATTTCCTCGAACACCGGCAGGCGCCGCACGAACACCGGCCGCCGTGCCGCCAGCGCATGCAGCACAGGAAATCCAAAACCCTCGGCATGGCTTGGAAATACCACTATTTCGGCATTGCCATACTCCGCGCCGATCGCTGCCTGGTCCAGCGCGCCGACCGCCACCACCCGCAGATTCGCCACCTGTACCAACGGCGGCGGATCGAGCGGCCCAACGTCGCGTTTCGCGCCGTCGCCGTTCGGTCCAAGCGCGGTAACCTGCCTGTCGGGGAAAGCGGTGGCGAGCGCGTTCGCCGTCTGGTTGAGATATTTATGATGGAAATGATTGCCCAGGACCAGAATGCCGCCGGCTGGATCCGGCGCCGCCTCGGCCGCCGCCGGCAGCGCATACTCGGCCAGGTCCAGGCTGTGGTATGATACGGTTTCGATGGCCTCGTGGGGCATGCGAAAACGCCGGCGAAACTGGTCGCGCGTCTGTTCGCTTTGCATCGCAACGACGTCGGCATGATCCAAGGTCAACTGCCACATGTCGTACAGCAGCGGCGAGGCCAGCTGCGGACAATCGATGGAAATCGTATCGAGCATGTAAACGCCGAACACGGCGGCCGCGGGCGCCAGCCGCTCCAGCACGTTCCAGTCGTACGGCTGGCCGACGCGGAACACGATGGCAAAGCGGCCGCCGCCGTGCGGATCGGCGCGCGGCACGCCGAGCGCCGCATAATCGTGAAAAGCGTAAACCTCCTCGCCGCACAATACGTGCACGCGAAAATCCTCGCCCCACACGCGGTTCGCCGTGGCGAGCAATTGCCTTCCCGCTTCGAACGTGCCGTTATGGGCAGCGCGGAAACTGGAAAAATCGAAAGCGATATCACGCCGTCCCGCCGCATCCGGGAGTGTGGCCGCCAGCAATTCCTCGGCGATGGCTTCTGGTGATTTATAATAGGCGCACGTGTGGCCGGCATATTCCGGATAGCGTTCATCCAGGATCGCGCGGTTCACCGGTTCCAGCCTGTCGCGGCTTTGCGCCGCGCCGCCAAAGCTTTTCTCGCCTTCATGCCACACGAAGGCGCGGTTCGCGAGCACCGCGCGATAGCCGCAGCGCCCGGCGCGCATGACCAGATCGTTCTCCTCGTTGTAGCCGCGCCCGTAAATCTCGTCGAAGCCACCGAATTCTGCGAGCACGGCCGCGCGTATCAGCAGGCAGAACCCGACGGCGGTCGGAACGAACGCGGTGCGCGGCAACATGTCCGCGAGTGCTGCGTAGGCCGCGCGCGCGGCCGCAGCGGGCGGCGGGGCGCGCAAAGGCAGGGTCGCGAGCGTCGCATTGTTCGAGCGCGGACTGACGAAGCCGGTCATGTGATCCAGGGCCGCCACCACCACCATTTCGGCAAGCGCTCCCGGTTCGACGACCGTATCGGAATTGAGCAGAAGCAGGTCCGCCTGTCGTGCCACCGCGGCGGCGACGGCCTGGTTCATGGTGCGCACGAAGCCGAGATTGCGCGCATTCGTTTCCAGGCGGCATGGAAAATGCGCCGAGGCTTCACGCACGGCAGCGGCTAGCACGTCGCGCAACGGCGCGTGGTCAGGCGAATCGTTGTAGCAGATCACCTCCGCGCCAATGGCCGCCAGCTCTTGTTTACAGGCGATCAGCGACCGCAGCACCGGATCCACGAGATGCTCGTTCTGAAAAAACGGAATGGCAATCAGCACCCCACCCGTCGCTCCGCCCCCTGTGGCGGTGGCGGGGGCCGCCGCTTCACCAAACTGATCCATCAGAATAGCTGTTCCCTGTTTGGCGTCGCATGCGCGCCGCGCGCCCACCCGATGCGCGCTATTTGGCGCTTTCATAGACCATCGCGGCTTCGCCGTGGCAATCGCGACGCGGTCCGGCGGCAATCTGTGGCAAGCGGGCCGCGCCGAAAATTTTACTGTGGCGCAGATGCGCTCACGTTTGGTTGAACAAGGCGCCGCGCGCCTGGGGCGGGCAACAGGGCTGGGAGACGATGGCGTACACACGCGGAAGGTGCACAAATTTTGACTATTGCTCGATCGCGGATGCCCGCCGCGACGCCGAAGTGACGGTCGGTGACGATTTCGTTTGCCCCGAGTGCGGCAAGCCCTTGAGTGCGCCGCCGGTTGCCGCCGGCGGTAACGCCGTGATGTTCGGGCTGGTCGGCGCCGGCGTCCTGGTATTGGTGGGGGGCGCGATCTATCTCGGCATCAGGCTCGGCGAGAATGGCCGTCGCGCCGCTCCCCAGGCGCCGGTCGCCCAAATGGTGCAACCAGCGCCGGCCACGCCAATCCAGGCGCCCGTCCGCACCGCCGCGGTAACCAGTTCGGCGCCGCCGGTGGTGCCTCCGCCTGCGCCAAGCGAAACGACGTTATTCCGCATGAGCGGATCCGGGGATGCCGCCGCTTCGCTCGCCCCCGCGCTCGCCGCCGCCTATCTGACCGATATCGGCGACACCGACATACGCACCGTCCCGGCAACCGCGGCCACGTCCGGGAAAATCACCGGCCAGCGCGGCGACCACGCGGAAGCCATCCTGGTGTCCGGCACCGACGCCGCTGA
>DATJOH010000048.1:0-2769 GCA_035507235.1 Acetobacteraceae bacterium | reverse complement strand
CACATCTTCGTCACGACCTGACCGGCGCAAGGAGCTGACCAGAAATCCACCAAATGACGGGTGCGAAGCAACATGAAGAATCTCGGCTTTCCTCGCTGGGCGGGGGCAGGTATCCGGCAGTCGCAGCGCACACTCATCATCTTCCCAAAGATCCCAGACGCTGCCATGCGCTTCCAACGTTCCTTGCTCGACAAGCGCCGCCGCCCGCGTCAGCAATCCGGACGACCCGACCTGACGGTAATACCGGCAAGCAAAATCCTCGGCTGCACCGATCACCCAAGCCGTTCGGCGCCAATCGCTGGACAGAGCCGCCATCAGGCACGAATCGAATTCCTCCTCAGGGACCGACCGCAAACCGTCTTCACGCACCACGCGGAATTGCGCATTTTCGGCCTGCAACGACCGCCAATGCGCAGCGTATTCACGTCGCATGGTCTCGCCAAGCGGCACCTGCTTCCCAGCCAATTGGCGGAGGACGGACCCAGGGATATCCACCAACCCTCGCGGCGGCGCCACGATCGGCGACGCGCCGTTCCAGCGCGCAGAAATGGACAGATTCGTAACATCAATAACTGAAACGTCCTGGTGCCCCAGGCGGTCGCAGAGCGCAGACAGCATCGCAAGCTCTTCAGCGCTATGCCGCCCGAACCACACGATTACCGGCACGTGCGCTTGCATGAGTTGGCTCCAGAATGCCGCTCTAGCCTCGTCCTTTGCCGCCGAACGACGCGAATCCGCTCTCACATTCGCTCGTGTTTTCGCGATGTCCCCCGCAATCGGGCCAAAACTCAAATCATCCGGAAAGACAAGAACCTCGCCTGGCTGCTTGGTCTCCTCCAAAACGTGCTGCAAAACCCACGGCCCTCTGCTGGCCGGGACGATATGCGCTGAAATCATACGTCACCTTTCCAGGCTAAATAACCCGATCTCTCACTTTACGGCGGCACAGACCGAATGCTCACTGAATGCACTCAGCGCAGCTCAACGGAAACGAAACGGCGTCTCGGAACACGCCCCAACGGGGGGCCAGGGCGGCAAAGCACCCGTCCGCCGGAAACAAAGTTCCATGTGCCCCCCTCCACTCCGCCGGCTAGCTTTATCCCGTTTGCATGACGTGGGAATATCGCCGCCACAGCTGTTGAGTGCCGATCCCTGGAAACCTCCGGAAGCCTGAAGACAAAGGCCGCGCCGACCCAGCGCGGTGAAGTTGAGCAGATCGATGCGGCCGAAGGCCTGCGCGGCTGGGTGATCGACGTCGCCGCGCCAGCGAAGCGGCTGCTGCTGGAACTGCTCGTGGGCGAAACCGTCGTCGCCCACCTGATGCCGGACCAACCGCGGGACGACATTGCCAAAGCGCTCGGTCGCCCGGTTTCGCCCGGGTTCGTCTTCGAGGCCGAAACGCTGGCGCTGGCAGCCGAAATGGCGGCCTCGCCCGACGATCCGATCCTTGTGCGCATCGCCGGCACCGATCTCACCTTAGCCAGCGTCCGCGCGGCCCGCGCCGGCGAATTCGGCGCCGCCGAACCGGAGCCAGCCCCCTCGCCGCGCGTGCCCCATGCCGCGCGCGCGGCGGTCGATCGCATCCTGCTGTTGCCAGGCTTCGGATGCCTGGCCGAAGGCTGGGTGCTCAGCCCGCAAAAGCGTGTCGCCAAGCTCGGCCTGGATTTCGGCGGCCTGAAGCTGCCGGCCAGCCCGCAGGCAGTTTACGGAAAGCCACGCCCCGATCTGGCCGCCGCCTTCCCCGGCAGCGACCACCTCGCGGCAAGCGCCGGCTTCGCCGCCTATTTCCCGGAGCAGGATGGGCTCTTCGACGCCTCCGACCCCAACCTTACCGTCGAATTCGCCGACGGCACCGCCACCATCTTCCCGCTCGAACAAAGCGCGGTGCGCCTGCTCGGCCACGCCGCATCCGTGGAGGATGCCCTTCCCTTCTTCCCCGGCCTCGCCGCCGAGCCCTTCTTCCCGCGGTTCGCAACCGCGGCCCTCGCCGCCAGACGCGCCGCGATCCAACCGCCGGAGCCGCTCACCCTCGTCGCCACACCGCGCACCCTGGTCGCCGTGCTGCCAAACGACCGCGACGATCGGTTCCTGCTGTTCGAAACGCTCGCGGCGCAATGTCGCAAGGCCCCCCTGCCCGGCCTCACCCTCATCGCCGCCGCCGCGGCCAGCCGCCCGGACGCCACCTGGATGCTGCGCGACTTCGCCCGCGATCACCAAGTGCCCTGCAGCCTGTTCATCGCCGGCGAGACCGCCGACGCGTTCGCGGTGCTGGCCGATATCCTCACCGACGTGCAGGCCAAACGTTTCGCCTTCCTCGCCGACGGCATTTTCCCGACAGATGCCGGCTGGGATCATATTCGCGCGTATCTGAACGGCAGCGCCACGAGCCTGATGTTCCTCGGCATCGCCGGCGAGACCGAACCCTCCGCACGCGCCTTTGCCTGGACAGCGGAGAAATTCTGCCCCTTCGCCGCCGGCCAGCCCGCCTATCTCGAGGGGTTTCATGGCGATAACGGTTTGAACGCCGCCGATCCCAAGGCGAGATTCCACGCCGCCTGCGCCCGCCAGGCGCGCCCGTTCATTCCGGGCATGCTCGCCGCCGAAATCAACGCGGTGGCAATCGAAGCATGAGACAGGAAGAAGGATTCTTCTTTTTTGAAAAAAAGAAGCAAAAAACTTGTATCCCCTCGATCCCCGCCGCGGGCGCCTCCGCAACAAAACACCAAACAGATAAAAGTCTTTTTGCTTCTTTTTCTTCAGAAAAAGAAG
>DATJOH010000047.1:0-4232 GCA_035507235.1 Acetobacteraceae bacterium | reverse complement strand
CGCCGGTCGCGGCGAAGGACGTGCAACCGGTGGCGCTGGCGGACGGGGCGGTCGGCCTGCGGAACGCCGGCCGCACGTATGAAGTTGGCATGCCGCAAGGCCTGGCTTGTCCGCTGGGGCAGTTCGCGGCGCGGGATGGCTTGATTGCCTATACGGTGCCGAAATTCATCGACGACGACGCCCGCGAGGCAATGATGCGGGCGGACATCGTGCACCACCGGATCGCCCGCGAGTTCGACGGCACACCGTTCGTGAAATTGCTCAAGGTGGCGGATTTCGGGGCGACGGTGCCGCTGCCGTCGCCGCTGCAGGAGCAGATCATTGCCGATGTCAACCGCGACAACGGCATCGGCAAACTGGTGCTGACGGCCGCGGACGATTCGGATTCGATGATCGGATCCTACATCAATACCGGCATGCAGGTGACGTATCACGTGTACCTCATGCCGGCGACTGGAAAGGCGGAAATCGGCGGCGTGCCGCTGCGCTATTTCTGGAAGATGGAGCCGGACAGCGCCGGCGGCGTGTTCTCGGTGGAGATGTATGCGCAGAATTGGGCGCCAGGCACGCATCTTTCGCCACCTGGCGCCCAGCCGACACAATATGACGTGGTAAATTTCTTCCAGGTGGCGGGATTGTTCCACCAATTGCACGAAACGGACGCGGCGGGATTTGGCAGCTTCGTGAATGCAGTATGTGCGAAGACTGGAGGATCTGGCGCATAATACCGGGCACCGCAACGAATTCAGTGTGATTTAGCCACGAAGGACAGGAAAAGCACGAATTCTTGTTCTTCGTGGTTAGGCGCGCCGCTCAACAGCAAGGAAGAATGTTCTTTTTTGCAAAAAAGAACCAAAAAACTCTTGTCTGTTGCGGGAAACAGGAACGTTTAATGCTTGACCCGCCGGCTAAACGCAACAGAGAAAAGTTTTTTGCTTCTTTTTTTCAAAAAAGAAGTCCTTTCTTATGAATTTCAGTTGATTGTTCCACAACAGCGACCGTCGCCGTCCGGCCAAGCACCAGCTTGATCGTCGGCGGCACGTTCTCCAACTGCACGCGCACCGGCACGCGCTGTGCCAGGCGCACCCAACTGAAGGTGGGATTGACGTTGGCCAGCAGATCGGCGCTGTCGGTGCGCTCGCGGTCCGCGATGCCCGCCGCAATGCTGCTCACGTGGCCGCTGAGCATGGTTTTTTCGCCCATCAGCCACACATGCACCGGATCGCCGACATGGATGCGCGGCAGCTTGGTTTCTTCGAAATAACCCTCCACGCGGATGGTTGCGCTATCCACCAGCGCCATCACGCCTTTGCCGGTGGTCACATAGTCGCCCGGTTCCAATCCGACATTTGTTACGATGCCATCAACCGGGCTTACCACGTCCGCTCGTTTCAGGTTCAGCGCCGCGACCGCGCGGTCGGCGATCGCCTGGCGCAGTTCCGCCACCGCTTCCTGCGCGGCGGCGATTTTCTGCTCCTGCACCTGGCGAGAGACCGAAACGTTGGTGAGGCTTTCGTAGCGTTGCGCCTCGCGCTGCGCTTCCTCCGCCAGCGCGGTGCGGTCGGTTACCACGGCCTCCGCCTGGTCGAGCGCCAGTTGGAAGCGCGCCGGATCGATGTGGAACAGCACATCGCCGCGCTTTACACTCTGGTTGTCTTTCACGAGCACGTCGGTCACCAGCCCCTCCACGTCGGGCGCCACGGTGACAACGTCCGCGCGCACGCGGCCGTCGCGAGTCCAGGGTGCTTGCAGGTAGTAGGACCACAGGCGGCGGCCGGCATAGGCGGCGCCGGCAACGATGCACAGGGTGAGCACCACGCGCACACCTGCCCATATCCGATCCCTGGTTTCCGGCTTCATGGCATCCACCTTGGTTGCGTTTCAGTGACGATCGCGAGCGTTATGACGAGCAGACAGATATCCACCAGCGGCCGGTGCCAGAGCAGCCGGTACGCGCCGATGAAGGCGAGCACGCGCCGCAGCACGGCCACCAGCACGAAAGCGATCAATGCATCCAGCAGGATCGCCGGAATGAAGACGCCGAGCAGGTTGAGTTCTTCCCTCATGCGGCAGCACCCTGCTGGATGGTTGTTTCGTCATTCTCGGCCGGCGCCGGCGGATCCGATAGCCGGTAGGGCGGTGCGTCGGCGAACAGATTGCAGCGCAAACCGACAAGCGCGCGCACCGCGCCCCGCGCGGACTCCGCCGGCGCCGCTTCTGCTTCTTCCAGCGCGCGATCTATGGCGGGCAGCAAATTCTCCGGCGGCGGCAATGCCCGTTCTGCCGCGGCCCGCGCGGCATAATGGCCGGCGAGCAGCAGCAGCACATCTTCCACGGCGGCGTAAAGCGGCGGCGGCAGGTGTTTTCGCTGCGCATTCAGATCGACGGTGTTGATGACCACGCGAACATCCTCCATGGCCGCGACGGCGGTAACCTGGCCCTCCGCCTCTGTACTGGCCAGCAATGGCGCGACAAGTCCAAGCCGGTCCATGAAGAGCCCGGCGATGCGCAGTCGTTCCGGCGGAGAATTGGTGCGCGCCGCGGCGGCGAGGTCCGCCCAGTTGGCATGCAGGCGGTGGCGCAGGGCAATGGCCGCGCCCGCCGGTGCGAGAATTGCAGAGACGGCGACCGCGGTGCCCACGCCAACCACGGCGGCCGCCGTGCCGTTCGCCCATGCGGCGAAATCGGCCTGATAATTGCCCTCGATGGCAAGCAGGGTCGCGGCGAAAATCGGCATGGCGGCGAACAGTTTCTGTGTGGCGGGCACGGTTCCGAGAACGCTTGCCGGAATGAAAAACCCGGCCATCGCGAGGCTGAGCATTTCGAAGCCGTTGGCATGCGGCAGAACGGCGAAGGTGCCGATGGCGGCGAAGATACTGGCGAGCACGATGGCCACCAGCAAGCCGACCAGCGAGGGCAGCGGATCGTCCAGTGCCGCGGTGAACGCGCAAGCAACGGCAACCAGCTCCGCCGCGAGCGCGCCGTCCGGCCAGCCCGAAGCGATCCAGAAGGTGCACGTCACGAGCAGCGCCGCCGCCATGGTGATACCGCGGAGCGCCGCCAGCCCGCGGTCGCGATGGATTGCCGGCCGCTCCGGCAGTCGCACGGTTAGGTTCGGCATGCGGCCGCGGCCGCCGGGCAGCAATATCTGCTGCCGTAACGAGAGGAAATCGTCCCGCAGATCAACCAGGTCATGCAGGCGCGTCAGCAGCACATCGCGCAGCATCCCGGGCCAGCCATGCAGAATGCCGGATTTCTCCTGCTCGTCGATTGCCTCGCGCAGCGCCATCGCCTCGGACGAGGAAACCTTGTCCGGGTCCGTATCGATCCAGCCGGAAATGCGCGCCAGCAGATCGGCAAGACCCGGGGTGATGCCGTTCACGCCGCGCAGCTCGCACATATAGTCGCGAATTGCCGCCAGAACCGGCAGCAGGATCACCAGCCTTTGTTCCAGTGCCAAAACCAGGCGGATCGGCGCGAACAGTTGCGTGGTATCGTAGGCCAGATGCATGGTGAGTGTGCGCAATTCTACCGCGTCCGCGGCGAGCCGCAGACGCCGGCCGCGATTTTCCCGATCGAGCCGCCCTGGCGGCGCGAGTGCGTCCTGCACCAGCCGGTCCGCGTTGGTGCGCCAGTTGACGATGCGCGCGCGCAACACCGGCCCTACCGGCCGCGGAAATACCACGGTGCCGATGACGGTGGCACAAGCAATGCCAAGGGTGATTTCCTCGACGCGGGCGACCGCGACGTCCCAGATCGTGTCAGGCGTATCCACGACCGGAAAACCAATGAGCGCCGTGGTGTAGCCGGCAAGGCTGAAGGCGTAGCTGCGCGGTGTCGCATCCAGCACGGCGAGATAAAGGCAGAAGCCGATCCAGAGCGCCAGGGCGAGGCTCAAAAGCGCGGGTGCGTCGGCAAGGTTGGGCACCAGCACAATTGTCACGGCGGCGCCCACCAGCGTGCCGATGAAGCGATACAGGCCCTTTGAACGCAACGCACCGCTGAGCGGCTGGGAAACAATGTAGACGCTGGCCATGGCCCAGTAAGGGCGATCGAGGCCCATGGAGAACGCGATCGCCAAGGCCAGCATTGCCGCGGCGAAGGTGCGCAGCGCGAAAAGCCAGCCGTCCAGATCAGGCACGATGCGGGATGCGGCCATGGGCGGGATGGTTCCTCGGGTTACGGGTTGTTAGAGCAGAAGGAAGATTCTTCTTTTTCTGAAGAAAAAGAAG
>DATJOH010000046.1:0-6764 GCA_035507235.1 Acetobacteraceae bacterium | reverse complement strand
GAGATCGATACAATAGTGCAGGAATGCCCCGGTGTGAAGGTGACGCAGACGGTAGGCGTGCCGCATGATACGCTGGGCGAACTGGTTGTCACGTGCATTGTGCCGCACCAAGGCGCAACGCTCGACGAGCGGACGGTGCGCGACTTCGCGAAGGAAAAACTCGCGAGTTATAAGGTGCCACGCCGCGTGTTGTTCTTTGCCGAAAATGATCTTCATCTAACCGGCAGCGCGAAGGTAAAAACCAGTGAATTGCGCGAACTCGCGACGCGGCGGCTGGATGGGGAATTGGCGGTCTGATCCGGTTGAAGACAAGGAAGACTTCTTTTTTGAAAAAAGGAAGCAAAAAACCTCGGTCTTTTGCCAATCCAACTATCCGGAGCCAAACAGATGACGGGGGGTCTGGGGGGGACGGCACGTCTCCCCCAGTCTTTCTTTTTTTCAGTCTGCAGCCCCAGAATTCTCCGCGCCCATGCCAGAGAATCCAACGCAATAGCCACCATCCACCGGCAATATGGTTCCGGTAATGTAGGACGACTCGTCGCTAGCGAGGAACAGCGCCGCGGCGGCTATTTCGCTTGCCAGGCCCCAGCGGTCCATGGGAATGCCGGGCAGTTTCCAGATACCGGGTGGCGGCGTCGGGTTTTCCCGTGACGCCGGCACAAGGCCGGTCCAGATCGTGCCTGGGGCGATCGCATTTACCCGGATATTATTGCCGGCATAATCCAGGGCGGCGGTTTTCGTCAGCTGATTTACCCCGGCCTTGGCCGCGCCATAGATGCTGTGGTGCTTCCAACCGACGACGCCGGATGCCGATGTGGTGTTGACGATGGCGCCGCCACCTGTTTTCAACATCGAAATCACGCCGTATTTCATGCCGAAGAACACGCCACGCAAATTCACAGCGTGAACCCGGTCCCAGTTTTCGGTGCTCTGTTCGTGCAGCGGCGCCATGCCACCGCCGAAGCCGGCATTGTTGCAAAGAATATCGAGGCGCCCGAATGTCTGTTCCGCCGCGGCTATCATGCTTTGCACGTCAGTTTCTTGAGCAACATCGGCGTGGATGGCGATAGCGGCATCGCCAATAGCGGCGGCAACTTCCCTTTCCTGGCCACTGATATCGGCGCAGACGATTTTCGCGCCTTCCGCGGCGAACATCTGCGCCATGGCGCGGCCCATGCCGGACCCGGCACCGGTGATGACGGCAATTTTGTTTTTTAAACGCATTGGTAAACCTTCCGTTACGCTAATGAGTCAGTTCACCGACTCCGTGCCGGAAATCGAGGTGCGGTGCATCAGGCGGCCCGACGTTTCGTCGTAGGGAATTACGCGGTGCATGGCGCCGCAATTGTCCCACACGACGAAATCGCCTTCCTGCCACTGGTGGCGATAGGAGAAATCGGGCTGAACCGCCCACTCCACGAGCCTTGAGAGCAACGCGCGCCCATGCGCGACCGGCATGCCGACGACGGTATCCGCTGTCGTGCCAATGACGAGCGATTTGCGCCCATTCTTGCGCGACCAGACGATTGGATGATCCTTGATCAGTCCGATCTCCAGCTTTTTGCGCTCCTCCTCCGGCAGCATGTCGGCGACGTGACGCAGACTGGCGCGAACGCTGTGCACGGCGCGCAGTGTGGCCACCTCCTGCTTTTCCTCTTCCGGCAAATTCTCGTAGGCGGCGCTGGTACTCGCGAATTCGGTTTGGCCACCCTTTGCCGAAATCTTGCGAGCGCTCAGCAAGGTCGCCTTGGGCGGCGGCATATCGACGGTCAGACCGTCCATGTGCCAAAAGAACGTCCCAAGCACATATTCTGGCTGCCGATTGATCTTCTTATCCAAGGTCACCGGGTACACGTCCATCGACTTTGCGTTATCAGAGACTGCGTCGCTGGTGAGATTGACGCGCGCACCGAAGAGATCGGTGAAGGCGAGTTGCTCCGCGTCGGTAAGGTTCACACGTGGAAACACCAGAACCGTGCGTTCATCCAGCATCTCGCGACAGTGCCGCGCAACCTCCGAATCGAACAACGCCGCCCGATCGACATGCACGATCGACCCGATCTGCGGTTTGATGGATTCGAATTCAAGGCTCATAAACGCTGGTTCTCCGTGTCACGGGTCGGATATATCGCTTGTTACGACCTACGCTTTTGGGGGGAGTAAGAAGGAAGGCTGGGTGGGATGTGCCATCCCCCCCAGACCCCAAGTCGCTCATTTAGCCTGTACCCTCGATGTAGGTCTGGAGCCAAACGCGCGACGGGGGGTCTGGGGGGAACGGCACGTTCCCCCCAGTACTTTGCTTCTTCTCTAGCGTGATTGCCAACGAAAGAACAGCGGACAGGGCTTGCGCGCAACATGCCTTCGACGCATGACGGAGCGGCGATGGCCGGCATCAGTACGGAGGGATCAGCATGATCAAGCAAGTCGTCTTTCTGAAAAAGCGCGACGACCTGACCATGGAACAATTCATGGACTATTATGAGACCCAGCATACGCAGGTGTCCAAGCGCATTGGCGCGCCGCCGCCCTTGCCAAACGCGCAGCGCTATGTGCGGCGCTATGTAAAGCCGGAGCCCAATCCGTTGACCGGCGAAGTGATTCATCCGGGCTATGACTGCATTATGGAAATCTGGTGGAATACGCGCGAGGATTTTGAATCCTCGATGAAGGCCCTCGGCAATCCGGAGTTTCTCGACAAGCGCAAGGCGGATGAGCTGAGGCTGTTCGCGACGAACAGCAACCCCGTGGTCACTGTCGAGGAATTCGATTCACCGGTGGGACCGGAAAACAAAATCCCCACCTGCGTCCCAACCTTCAAATGAGAACATCGGGGCGGCGATATTTAGCCGCCCTCATCATCCGCCGCGGACGAGGTGGGGATCAGGCCTTGAATATCTCGATCGGCTCGACCGCTTTCATCATTACCAGTGGTATCTGGCGCTGCGTGGATGCTTGGTATGTGGCATAGGATGGAAACACTTCGACCATGAAATTCCAGATTTTCGCGCGCTCCGCGCCTTCCGGCTCTCGCCAGGTGGCGCGATAGGCCTGGGTGGCAATCTGAAACTCGATCTCCTTGTGCTCGCGCAGGTTGAGATACCAGTCCGGATGGTGGTCAGCGCCGCCTTTGGAGGCACAGATGACGACTTCGCCGCCGATGTCGCCATAGATCAGCGGCGTCACAAAAATCTTGCCGCTCTTGCGGCCTTTGTACCTTATGAGACAGTGCGTGGTGAACGCATGGCCGCCGACCGCGGTAATATCCATGATATGGCCCGCGCTGCCACCTGAGCCGAGATACAAGGCCAGATGGTCGGTTTTCCAGTCGCGGCGCGCTTCCGCAATCACCGCACTGCTCTCATTGCTCATCGCGGTTTCCCTTACGACATGGTTTGGCACGTGGTCAGGATTCAGCCTGAATCTCCGCCGGCTGCGATAGCGCAAACGGCTTCTCCTCGCAACGCCGCCTGCGGCACCGGGTGCTTGACGCCTGGCCTTGCGGCACGCCAATCCCATTGGCGAAAATCAAACGCAGCGCGGGAGGACGGCAATGGCCCTACAGGAACCCAATCGTCGGCCGGATTCCGCGCCATACCGCGTGGTGCAATGGGCCACTGGAAATGTCGGGTCACGTGCCCTGCGGCGCGCAATAGAACATCCGGGGCTCAACCTGGTGGGCCTCTACGTGTATAGCGCGGACAAGGTGGGGCGGGACGCCGGCGACATAGCCGGCATAGGCCCGGTTGGCGTTTCCGCCACCAACGATATTGAGGATATTGTCGCATTGCGGCCCGATTGCGTCGTGTACATGCCGATTCAGTGCAATTTCGACGAAGTTTGCCGGCTGCTTGAATCCGGTGCCAACATTGTCACGACGCGTGGCGAATTCCACAATCCGGCCAGCATGGATCCTGCCGTGCGCGCCCGCGTGGAGGCAGCCTGCCTGCGCGGCAACAGCTCGATTCATAGCACGGGTTGCAGCCCCGGCTTCGTGACGGAAGCGCTGCCGCTGGTGCTGGCAACGTTGCAGCGCAGCATCAGACGCATCAGCATCAATGAATTCGCCGACTGCAGTTCGCGCAATTCCCCCGCGATGCTGTTCGAGATCATGGGTTTTGGTGAGAAGCCGGGAAAGTCGATCCAGCAGCGCCTGGATTATCTGCGCGACGCGTTCGGGCCATCGTTGGAAGTCACCGCAGAAGCATTAGGGCTTCCCTGCGATGGGCTGGAGGTGAGCGGCGGCGTGGCCCTGGCCCGGCACGATGTACATATCGCCGCCGGCACGGTGCCGGCCGGCACTATTGCGGCGCAGCGCACTACGGTTTCGGCGACACGGGGCGGCGAGACGCTGATCAGTTTCACGGCGAATTGGTATATTTCAACTGATATCGAAACCAATGACGGCACGCAGTGGGATTTGCGCGCTTCCGGCTGGCACCTTGTTGTGGATGGCGACGTGCCGCTCGACGTCGCGATCACCTATCCCATCGCGGCCGAGGATTATGCCGAAATGACGCCGGGCTTGACGGCGCATCGCCCGCTCAACATCGTTCCCTATATCTGCGCGGCGCCGCCAGGCATCCGCACTTCCGTCGATCTTCCGCAAATCATCGCGAATCTCGGCGCGGGCCGCCTGCCCTGAAGTGATGTCGCACAAGGACCGCCACGATCGCTAAGCACTCGCCAGCGGCGCACAGGCGGAGTTCTCGCGTATACGAAACAATGCTCGGTTGAGGAAAATCTCGTGCTGCTAAGGGATATCAGCCAACTCGTCGGCGACTACACGGGCCTTTCGCGCAAAGTGCTGGAATACAGCCTGATCATGAAGCGCCTTGTGGATGCTGCGAAGGAACCCGGGTTTTCCGAGGCAAGCTGGGCGCCGCTGGCGGAACTGGTTGACCTCGCCGCCTTCGAGCGTGTCGGCAACTTTCTCGAAGTCATGAGTTGGCCGGCTTACGTCAGCTTCCTCACGAAATGGGCAAAATCATCCGAATGGGAGTGTTCCTTCAAACGAATTACCGAGAAGGATAACGTGGTATTCCTGGAGTTGCAGGAACGGAGTGCGATTGGCGGACATCGCAGCGTCGTGAATTCGGCGACGATCTATGAATTCAATGACGCTGGGAAGCTTCGACACCTCGATATCTACCTGCAAATGAAAATGCCGGACCCAGAAATGCTCAAGGCTTATAATTGACACGAAGCCCGCGGACGACGGAATCCCTTGCTCATTCCGTAGCAGAATTCACATTCGGTGCACCAACTCAGGCCTGGCGCGTCCTCGCCATCGCCGCGGCAAGCAGCGGCGCCAACTTTTCGCGCACCAGGACGACGTTGGTGTGTTCGGCGACGGAAGCAATTTTTCCTTCCCGGATTCGGAACATGAATACATAGCGGTTGCCGTAATGTTCGCCACCGATCAGCGTACCGGCCGCACGAACCTCCGCCGCGACGCGATCCTCCTCGGCGGTCAGCGAATCAACAGTGTAGCGGAAAGGCTCGGCGAACAAAGATGCAAGCAGTTCGATGCCGGCCCGGAAGCGGGCCAGATCCGATGTGCCGGAAAGCGCCGTCCATGCCGTCATATCAGGTGCCAGCAAGTCGCTCGGCAGGCTCCCGCGAGAGAGCGCCGCAAAAAACTCGTGAACAATGGCGTGATTCGCCTGGGTCATGAGGTGTCCTGTGTTTTTAGTACCTAAGAAGCAAGAATGTTCTTTTTTGAAAAAAAGAACCAAAAAACTTTTATCTGTTTAGGCCGCGATTTGGCTGCCGACAGGCGCCAAGAGCAAAAGTTTTTTGTTTCTTTTTTTCAAAAAAGAAATACTTCCTTCTGCAACTGCCCACTCACGTTACATTACAACATTCCGTAACGTACTCTTCGGCCCAATCAACGGACGATTTGCTGCCTTACGGGATTTTGCGATGCGCGTTTGCACGGAAACTGCCCCCAGCACGCCCGCACGGAGTGTCGTTGCGATAATGCCGTAAAGCGCGTCGCGCCCCGCGCCGGACGCAGCCTGCACCGCCATGCCCTGAATGATTGCCATCAGATAGGCCGCAAGCGCGGCCGGATCCGACTCCGGCGGCAATTCTCCAGCCGCGCGTGCCTTCGCGAGCCGGGCGCGCAAGGCGGCTTCGTCGGCCTCGCGCCGGGTCACCAATTCCAGCCGCACCGGCTCCGCCGCTTCCGAGCAGGCCAGGGCGCCGTTGGTTGTAAGGCAACCGGCCGGATGCGTCGCATCCGTAAAGGCATCCGCATAGCCATACAGCAGCTTTTCGAGGGCGCCCCGCAGGCGCGGCTCCGCCAAAGCTTCCCTGACAAATCCCATCGACACCTCGTAATAGCGATCCAGCGCCTTGCGGAACAAAGTTTCCTTGTTGCCGAACGCCGCATAAAGGCTCGGGCGCGTAATACCCATCGCTTTCGTAAGGTCGGTCAGCGACGCGCCCTCGAAGCCTTGCCTCCAGAATACGTCCAATGCCGCGCACAGCGCGGAATCGACGTCGAACTCACGGGGCCGTGCCACGGCGCCTCGCCCTCCATTTTTGGGACATCCCCCTGCAGCCTTCAGATAGGGGCCTTGATTTCGTCCGTCCAGACGCCAACCTGAGTTTCATACCGATTGGTACAAAATGACAAGCCGGACGGAATTTCGATGAGGATTGAACCATGAGCGGCAGCGCGAGTGTTCTTACGGACCGCACGGCGGGCCGTGCCGCGCCGCAGGCCGGGCTTGCTCAAGGGAAGCGGCGCCGAGGCATCG
>DATJOH010000045.1:0-3288 GCA_035507235.1 Acetobacteraceae bacterium | reverse complement strand
GTTCTTTTTTGAAAAAAAGAACCAAAAAACTTTTATCCGTTGCGGCTGGCATCCGAATCCACGATTTGGACTGGCTGTTGGACGCAACTGATAAAAGTCTTTTGCTTCTTTTCTTCAGAAAAGAAGTTCTTTCTTGCCTGTTCTCCTTTTCGCCCTACCTGGGCGGTTACGGAATAGAAGCAAAAAGACTTTTGTCTGTTGGTTCTTGGCCGTGGGCGGCAGCATTTCACCGCCCCAACAGCACCGCCAGCCCCGCCTCCGCCCCCAGCAGCAATTCCACCAGCCGCGCCCGCTCCATAAGCGTAATATCCTCGCGCGCCGTCACCGCCGCCGCCGCGCCGTGCAGGGCCGCATCGTTTCCCGGCGCCGGACCGAGGCGCCTTGTCTCCGCGTCCAGCAAGCGCAAATCGCGCATTTCCGTTTCGAGCCCATCGAGCGCATCCTCGGCCATATCCGGCATGGCGAGGGTTACCCTCTCCTTTACCGCGGCCGCGAAGCGCCTGGCGCTGCTCTCGCGCAACTTCACCTTCGCCGCGGCCGCCCGTTGCCGCTGCGTGGCATCATGCCCGAGGACGTCGAGCAGCATGATTTGCCGGTGCAGATTTTCCGCCGCCTGCGCCGCATCCCCCAGGGTTGCGCTCTCCATATCGGCTTCGATCCAGGCCCAGTTGGTGGCGGCCACCGTTGCCGCTGCGTCCTGCCATTCACGCCCCACCTTGCCGCGCGCGGCGGCGCGTGGCGCCTCCGCCAGCGGAAATCGCTGCATGGCGAGCGCGCGCACCATGCCCCAGGCAGCGGCGCCCTGCTTCTCGCCCTCGCGCATCAGGGTCGCCAGCCGTTTCTCCACCTCGTCGTCGGCGATCGCGGGATCGTCCAATTCATCGAACACCGCCGCGGCATCAAGGCAGATGGCAATCGCGTCGGCCAGCAGCCGGTATTCGCCGAGCGGCAAACCGGTGGCGCGCCATTCCGCCGGAACCGGCGACGAGCGCAGCACGCGCGCCGCGTCGGGCCACAACTTCCGCCCCGCGGTGCGCAGCCGCACCGCTTCCGCGAGCGTGTCGTCACCCAGCACCGCTTGTATTTCATCGTAACGTTCTGGCAACGCCTGGCGCACCTGCGTCGCTATCGGGTGGATCGCCGAGCGTGGCACCAGCGGCGCGCCCGCCTGCCAGCCCGCCGGGCTGACGATCACCGGATCGAGCGGCGTGAACAGCACGCGCGCAAAGCGCAGCGGCCGCGGCGGCCGCAAATGCCGCAAGCGTGGCCTGAGCGGCGCGAGCAGCGCATCCGCTTCACCCGGATTGGGCAGCGCATCAACATAACGCAGCACGCCCAGCACCTGCGCGTCGCCCGCTTCCGCCAGCGCCCGCCGCGCCGCCCGCATTTCCGGCCCAATCATCGCCTCAGGCCGCCATGGCGCGCATCGATTCGTTCCGCGCGACAAGATCGATCACCAGGCTGCCGGTGCGCCAATCCTCATAGCCCAAAACGAGGCGGCGCAACCGTTGCATTTCGCGCTCATCGACACCGATGTTCCACCATTCCCCGGCTTCCTTCGGTATCGCCGGCACCATCAACGCCATTTCATGGATGGCGCCGCGCCGACGCGTTTCGTCCGCCATTTGCCAAACGAGACAAATCTGCTCCCAGCCGTCCAGCAACCATTCAGGCCGGGTAAGCGATTCAGTCGTCCGCGCCTCGTCGGCCGCCCACTCCGCAAGCAGTTTCGGCAAATCCGCCGAACGTTCCTGCGCTGCGGCCAAGGTGCGTCGCGACAGTTCCATCGTTACCTGCGCCGAAGACACGATCAGCGATGCCGCCAGTTCCGTCGCCACCGGAAAACTTGCACCGACCGATTTCAATTCCGCGTGCAGCCGCTCGATGGCACCGAGCAAACGCTCGCACCGCGCCGGCAGCGCTGGCGGACGCAGGCCGAGACCGGCGAAAATATCCGCCACCGTCTCGATATCGTTCGTCACCATCGCCGCGGTCCGGCCGAGCCGCCCGGCAAGCTCGAGGATCGCCGCGCGCGCCCGCTTGTCCAGTTCCGCCGCCGGCGGCGTAGCGCCGGTCGTCTGCTCCACCAGCATTTGCAGCAGCACGATATTGGCCAGCAACCGCTCATGCCGATCGGTGCCGTCCGCCGCGACGGCGGCACTGCGCGCGCCACGCCCGGCCGCCCCCTCCGCCGCCACCGACCGCGCCGCGCGCCTGATGTCGCGTGGCGTCACGCTGCGCAGTGCCGAAATGCGCTCCGAAAGCAGCACGTCATGCACGGTCGGCGCGCAGAAATTCCGCAATTCCGACCACGCTACGATGTAAACGCCGCGCACGCCGGCCGGGTGCGGTACCACCAGTTCCACGCCGCGCGTCGCCGGCCGCGCCCTGGTGCCCGCCAGCATCGGCGTCGTGAACGGCACCGCGACGCCCCGTTCCAGGAACGTGCTCGGTTGCCACAGCGCATCCTGCTGGCCGGAGGTCTGCATGGCACCACTCTGCGCCGGCTTGATGAACAAAGCGTGGCGACCCTTGCCGACTCCCCGCCCAGCGGGCACGCACGGCGCATGCGCATCGTCACCTGGAACATCAACTCGCTCCGCCTGCGGCTGAAATTGCTGGAAAAGCTGATCGACGCCCTCGACCCGGACGTGATCTGCCTGCAGGAAACCAAGGTGCCGGACGAGCTCTTTCCGGACGCGGCTCCCGCCGCCCTCGGCTATCCCTACGTCGCCCGCCGCGGCATGAAATCCTACAACGGCGTCGCCATCCTCTCGCGCCTGAAACTCACCATCGAGGACAGCGCGCCGGACTGGTGCGGCCGCGGCGATTGCCGCCATCTGCACGTGAAAATCGCAACCCGCCGCGGCCCGATCGATCTGCACGATTTCTATGTGCCCGCCGGCGGCGACATTCCGGATCCCGTCGCCAATCCAAAATTCGCCCACAAGCTGGAGTTTGTTTCGCAGGCAACAAACTGGTTCGCCGCCAGGGGAGCGCCCAACCGCACCGTGCTGGTCGGCGATCTGAACATCGCGCCGCTGGAGCACGATGTCTGGAGCCACAAGCAATTGCTTGATGTCGTCAGCCACACGCCGATTGAAGTGGAACATCTGCTTGCCTGGCAACGCACCGGCTTCGTGGACGCGCTACGTCATTTTGTCCCTGCATCGGAAAAACTCTACACCTGGTGGAGCTACCGCAACCGCGACTGGCGCGCCTCCAACCGCGGCCGCCGCCTGGACCATGTGTGGGTCAGCCGAGATTTGAAACCGAAGCTGAAACGTT
>DATJOH010000044.1:0-2302 GCA_035507235.1 Acetobacteraceae bacterium | reverse complement strand
GTTCTTTTTTGAAAAAAAGAACCAAAAAACTTTTGTCTCTTTCGGGCGGCACCGAATCAGCCCATTTGGACCGGCTGCTGGGCGCCAAAATTAAAAGTTTTTTGTTTCTTTTTTTCAAAAAAGAAATGCTTTCTTTCCTTCTCTTTGTGTCAGTCTCTATGCGAGGCCGCGAGTTGCTGCGCGCGGTCGGTGCCCTGGCGGTCGAACATCCAGCCGGGATATTCGCGGGACAGGCCGCTGACGCCACTCAGCACGTTCAATTCCGCCGCGGCGAGTTGCACGTTGACGGCGGCAAGATTGTCTTCCAGTTGATCCGGACGTTTCGCGCCGATGATGACGCTGGTCACGACGGGCTGGTGCAGCAACCAGGCCAGGGCGATTTGCGCAATGGAGATGCCACGTTGCTCCGCCATCGGGCGCATGGCGTCGATGCAGGCGTAGGCACGGTCTTGATCAACCGGCGGGAAATCGAAGGTCACACGGCGGCCATCGCCGGCTTTTGTATCGCGATTGTATTTGCCGCTGAGCAGACCGCCGGCAAGCGGGCTCCAGACCAAAAGGCCGACCTGCTCGCTATTCAGCATGGGCACGATGTCGCGTTCCAGATCGCGGCCGGCAATGGTGTAGTAGGCTTGCAGCGTTTCGAAGCGCGCGAGACCGTGCTTATCGGCGATACCGAGCGCTTTCATGATCTGCCATGCTGCCCAATTAGAAACGCCGACATAACGGACATGGCCATGCTGCACGAGTGTGTCCAGCGCGCGCACGGTTTCCTCGATCGGGGTTGCGGGATCGAAGCCATGGATCTGGTAGAGATCGATATGATCCAGTTGCAGGCGCTTCAGGCTGGCCTGCACCGCCGCGATGATATGTGAACGCGAGGCGCCGCGGGTATTGGGGCCGGCGCCCATCTGGCCGAGCACCTTGGTCGCAACGATCACGTCCTCGCGCGGCAATTTCAGGTTGCGCAGCGCCTGGCCGGTGATTTCTTCCGACCGGCCTTCGCTGTAAACGTCAGCGGTATCGATGAAGTTGACACCAGCCTGGATGGCGCGGGCGATCAGCCGATCTGCTTCCTGTTGGCCCAGCTTGCCGATGCTGGACCAGATGCCGTTGCCCCCGCCGAAGGTCATCGTGCCAAGACAAAGCTCGGAAACGAACAGGCCGGTGCGGCCGAGTTTATGCATGCGCATTGGCGGAAATTCCTGCTTGCAGCGGTGGGTGGGGCGGCCAGGGGTGGCATGGCTGGTCGTGATATGCCAGCGGCGCCCGCGCCACCGCCGCGCTTCGCGAGAGGCGCCGCCGACAGCGTCTCATACTCACGCGTTTGTGTTAATAATACGACGTTATTCTCTAGAACGCGGTCAAACGTCGTTTTAAGGAGGCAATCGCGCTTCGGCTCATGCCCGGTTGCGGCGCCTATGCCTAGAACCGCGCGTGCGGTTACCTCCAGGAGTAAGTTTGATGTCGTCGCTGGTTGGCTGCTGCACGAATGATGCGTCCTGCTTCGTAGCCAACGTCCGTGAGCTCGTGCGGGTGCGCAAAGGCGAGGCTTTCGCCTGCTGGCAGTGCGGCAAGCCGCTGACTCCGGCCGAGGCACCAAAGCGGCGACGTTTTAGCTTCGGGCAGTCAGTGCCGGCGACAGCCGGTGTCGCGGCGCTTGCGCTCGGTCTCGCGTTCGGCGGGGCGCTGGCAGCCAAGCCGGCAATGCTGGCCGCAAGCGCTGCGGTGCCCACGCCAGCCCCCGTGCCACTTCTCGCCGCGACCAGTCCAGCCGCGGTGCACGCGCTTTTGGCGCCCGGCAATGCTGCCGCCCCGGCCAAGGCGGCGTCGGCAGCCGCGCCTGTCGATACGGACAGCGAGATCGGCGCGGCGCTTTAACGGTTTGAAACGCCATCGCTGATGGCGGACCGCATCATGGCCTGAACCTGAGTGAGCAGGGCGGCGAGCGCCTGCAAGAGCGCATGTACGATCGAAGGCGCGTCGTTGCCAGTCAGCGGCGCCTCACCGGTCAGGCTGCGTTGCATGACGGGGAAACTGGTGCCGTTGCGGAGGCGACGCAGCAGCACGAGGCTCAATGTTGCACGGGCGCGGCCGGCAGTGCTGTCCGCAGCGAAGCCGGTCAGTTCGGATTCGAGCACGAAATCGGCGCGAAGATCGCTGCCGGGCTGGATCACCGCCGTAAACAGGCCACTTGCCGCGAGCCATTGACGCAGACTTGCCCCTACCCCCTGCGGCGGCGGCACGGCCCATTCCTGCCAGTAATCGAGATGTTCGGCGCCGTCCGGCAACAGCCTGCGCA
>DATJOH010000043.1:0-4662 GCA_035507235.1 Acetobacteraceae bacterium | reverse complement strand
AGATCGGACAATTTCACTTCGCCGCTGCCGAAATCCTCGATGTCCGTGGCGCCATTGGCGGCGGCCACCGTCGCATCGCCGCTGCCATGCATCACCAGATGCAGCACGTTCAGCGCGCCGGCCGTCAGCGCGCCATCGGCGTCGATGGTGGCGTTCAACGGACCATGAAGGTCACCGATATGCACATCGCCGCTGCCCCGCATCGTGAGGTCCACGGGAAAACCGCTCGGCACCATGACCGTGAGGTGTCCCAGGCTGTCGCTGCAGCCGGCCGTATTCACTTCGATGCTGCTGCCGTTATGGATTTGCATGCAGGAGAGATCGTCGCCGACGACACGCACGGCGCCATTGAGACCGGTGTCCGTTTCGATGGAGGCACCGTTGTCGCCGGTGGTAATCAGCTGCAGGCGGCCGCCCGACATTTCCACCGTGCCGGCGCGTGCCGGCACCGCGGCCGCGGCAAAGCCGGCGAGCACCGCCGCAAGCAGTGCCGGCTGGAAGGTGCGATGCAAGGTTCTCATGCCCGTGCCCTCGCGCGCCAGCCGGGTGAATCTTCGTCCAGCAGGCGCTCCAACGACTCCACGCGCTGCTCCAGCCGCCGCGCCACATCCATGGCGTTGGAGAGTGCGGTCTGATCGCTGGTCGCCATGCCGGCGCCCTGCTTTTCGCGTTGCCGATAATGCCCCCTCACCGCGATGAGGATGATGACGAAGGCGAAGATTGTAACGAGGTCCCAGTCCATGTGACGTCCTACCCGGGCCTGCTGGCCTGTACGTGAGCCGATGGCACATCCATAGCACCCCCCGTGCCACCGCGTCTGCCCGCCCGCTGCCTGGGTTTTTCAGGGTTTCGCGGGAAGAGCTGTGGGCCAAAGCGCCAAGGGTTGGCACAAAGCGCCATAGTTTTTAGCGCGCGGACAGGCGTAACCGGTGCAGCGCCCGTTCTCGGCCGATCAGAGGCAGCAGTGCAGCCAGTTCGGGACCGTGCGCCTCACCGGTCAGCGCCAGCCGAAGTGGTTGGAACAGGCTGCGACCCGACCGGCCGGCAGCATCCTTCACGGCGCGGGTCCACGCTCCGAACGTGGCGGCATCCCAGGGTTCGGGGGGCAGGTGCGCGATCGCGGTGGCGAGAAACTCGCTCTCCCCATCCTGCACCGGCGGCACGATGTCGCCGGCCGCGACGTCCCACCAGTGGCGCGCTTCGGTGAGGAGATCGAGATTGCCGCGCACTGCATTCCAGAACGCCTCGGTGGCGCCGGCCGGTAGCCGGTCCCGCACGTCGGTGAATGCCGCATGGTGCAGGGCCTGCCGATTGAGCCGGAGCAACTGCGCCATGTCGAACCGCGCCGAGGAACGCGAAACCTGGCTGAACTCGAAAGATGTCGCGAGTTCGCCGATCGGCTTGATTTCCGGCGATTGCGACGTGCCGAGGCGCGCCAGATACGCAATGATCGCCGCCGGCTCCATGCCGTCCTGCCGCAGGCTGCGCAGCGATAACCCTTCCAGCCGCTTCGACAATTTGCCGCCGTCGGAATCGACCAGCAGCGGCAAATGCGCGAATTGAAACGTTGCGCTATTGGCGCCGAGTGCCCGCAGCAGGTCGATTTGCACGCCGGTATTGGTGATGTGATCCTCACCGCGAATGATGTGGGTGACGCCGGCGAAAATATCGTCGACGGCGCTGGTGAAGGTGTAGAGCGGCGTGCCGTCGGCGCGGATGAGAACGGGATCGGAAAGGCTCGGCAGTTTCACCCGACGTTCGCCGAGCACCAGATCCTTCCAGTGAATTTCTGCATCCGACAGCAGAAAGCGCCAGTAAGGTCGTTTGCCGCCGGCCTCGGCCTGCGCGCGCTGTTCCGGCGTGAGTTTGAGCATCGCCCGGTCATAAACGGGCGCGAGCCCGCGCTTGCGCAAACGCTCGCGTTTGGCGGCCAGTTCCTCCTCCGATTCGAAGCAGGGATAAAGCCGGCCTGCCGCCTTCAGCCGCTCCGCAGCCTCGCTGTAAGCGGCGGTGCGGTCCGCCTGCCGGAAACTCTCGTCCCAGGCAATGCCGAGCCACGTCAGATCCTGGCGAATCGCATCTTCGTATTCCGGCCTGGAGCGTTCCAGATCGGTATCGTCGAGCCGCAGCAGGAAGCGTGCCCCGGCATGCCGCGCGAACAGCGCATTCGCAAGCGCGATTCGGGCGTTGCCGACGTGCAGATAGCCGGTTGGACTGGGTGCAAAACGAACTTTTGTCACGTGATACCAGCCCGCATTGAGAACAACTCACCACCAGAACAAGCCAAGTGCCAAGAAAGCAGTTCTTTTTTGAAAAAAAGAACCAAAAAACTTTTATCTGTTACGGGCGACACTGATTCCACCCATGTGGGCAAGCTGCCGGGAACCACAGTCAAAAGTTTTTTGTTTCTTTTTTTCAAAAAAGAAATACTTTCTTGCTTCACCTTTGTGTCCGGGGTGTCGCGCTCTCAGGCTAACCATCCTCATCCTCATCCTCGTCCTCGTCCCGCCGCGGATCGAGGCTGCGCCAATCCCGCTCGATCTCTCCCGCCGGGTGGTCGGCGAACTCGGACAATTCGCTGCCGCTACGCCAGCCCTGATCGCCGGCGTCCAGCACCTCTACATCTTCGCCAAACGCAAACCAGCGATCCAGCACCTCGCGCGACGTCATCCCCACCTCGCGGCAAAGCTCCACGCTGTCGCGCACATAAGCGCGCGCGAACGCGTTCGCCTGAATGAGCGTCGGGAAGCCACCAATCTCCTCCGAAATACCCTCCTCGGCGCCGCCCGAAAGATCGAGGATGCGGACGCGCCAGCCGCCTTCCGGAGCAAACAGATCGATCATGCAATCAGGCCCGTGAATCCGTTGGTGATGGGGTAGCGCCGATCCCGCCCGAACGCGCGCGCGGAAATTTTTACCCCGGGCGGCGCCTGCCGGCGCTTATATTCGGCCCGATCGAGCATTTTCCACACCCGAACCACCGTGCCCCGGTCGAACCCGGCCGCCACCAGATCGTTCACCGATTTCTCACCTTCCACCAGCCCCGCCAAAATGCCATCCAGCACGTCATAGGGCGGCAACGTATCCTGATCGGTCTGGTCAGGCTTCAATTCGGCACTTGGCGGTTTCGTAATGATACGCGCCGGCATCACCGCGCCGAACGGCCCCAGCCCATCGCGCGGCCGGGCCTTGTTCCGCCATTGAGACAAGGCAAAAACCTGCGTCTTATATACATCCTTCAGCACGGAATAGCCGCCGCACATATCGCCGTACAGCGTCGCATAGCCCACGGACATTTCGCTCTTGTTGCCGGTCGTCAGCACCATGTCGCCGAATTTGTTGGAAATCGCCATCAGGATCAGGCCGCGGGCACGCGATTGGATGTTTTCCTCCGTAATGTCCCTCTGCGTCGCTTCGAACAGGGGCGTAAGCGCCGTATCTAACGCTGCCATGGCCAGCGTGATCGGCACCGAATCATAGCGAATGCCGAGCATGCGCGCGCAGGCTTCGGCATCCTCCAAGCTTTCCGCGCTCGTGTAGGGGCTTGGCAACATGACGGCGCGCACACGCTCCGCGCCCAGCGCATCCACCGCCACCGCGGCGGAGAGCGCGCTATCGATGCCGCCGGAAAGCCCCAGTATCACGCCCGGGAAACGATTTTTCTCCACGTAATCGCGCAGGCCCAGCATCAGGGCGCGATAGATTTCCTCGAGCGGATCGGGTTCCGCCGGCAGTTCCTGCGACACGCAGCTATAATGGCCGTCGCGTTCCCGCCATTCCGTCACCACCAGCGCCGGCGCAAAGGTCGGCAGCAGCACGGCGAGCGACCGGTCCGCATTCAGCACGAAACTCGCGCCGTCGAATACCAGCTCGTCCTGGCCGCACACCTGGTTCAGGAAAATGAACGGCAAGCCGGTTTCCACCACCCGCGGCACGGCAAGCTGCACGCGGCGCTGCGGCTTTTCGCTTTCGTAAGGGCTGCCATTGATGGAGAGCAGGATTTCCGCCCCGGTCTCCGCCAGCGTTTCGCACACAGCGGGGAACCACCAATCCTCGCAAATCATCAGGCCGATGCGCACGCCGCGAAACACCACCGGCCCCGGTGCCGGGCCCGCGTCAAACACGCGTTTGTCGTCGAACACGCCGTAATTCGGCAATTCATGCTTGGCGCGCCGCGCCGTAATCGCACCGCCATCCATGACGAAGGCGGCATTGTAAATGCGGCCGTCCTCGCGCCACGGCCCGCCGACAATCAGCCCCGGCCCGGCGTCCGCCGTATCGCGCGCAAGGGCGGCGAGCGCCTGCTCGCACTGCTCCACGAAGGCGGCCTTGCGCACCAGATCCTCGGGCGGGTAGCCGGCGATCGAAAACTCCGGCGTCACCAGCAGATCCGCGCCCAGCGCCGCCGCCTCCGCGCGCAAGGTTCTGATATGACGGAGATTATGCTCGATCTGGCCCTCGTGCGGATTGCACTGCGCCAGCGCGATCCGAAGCGGAGCGGCCATGGGCGGTAGGAGATATGAAACCGCCGGACAACGGGCAAGGAAGGAAGAATGTTCTTTTTTGAAAAAAAGAACCAAAAAACTTTTGTCTATTCGCCCTGCCCCGAAGGTAAGGTACTAATAAGTAAAAGTTTTTTGCTTCTTTTTTTCAAAAAAGAAG
>DATJOH010000042.1:0-13465 GCA_035507235.1 Acetobacteraceae bacterium | reverse complement strand
GTGGTGTTCGGCTTCGCGGAACTGAAGACGCATGCGAAAATCAGCCTGGTGGTGCGCCGCGAGGGCGCCGGCTTGCGCAGCTACGCACATTTCGGCACCGGCAATTATCATCCGATTACCGCGCGCATCTACACTGACTTGAGTTTCTTCACGGCCGACCCGGACCTGACTCGCGATGCCGCGCGGCTGTTCAATTACATGACCGGCTATGCGCGGCCGGAGAAAATGGATGCGCTGGCCTTCAGCCCACTCACCACACGCAGCACGCTGCTTGATCTGATCGATCGCGAAATTGCCGCCGTGCGGGCCGGGCATCACGGCACGATCTGGTTGAAACTCAACAGCCTGGTGGATCACAAACTGATCGACAAGCTGTATGAAGCGAGCCGCGCCGGCGTGCAGATCATTGCCGTCATTCGCGGCATTTGCTGCCTGCGGCCGTGCGTGCCGGGGCTTTCGGAAAATATCAGGGTGAAGTCCATCATCGGGCGCTTTCTGGAGCACGGCCGTATTTGCGTGTTCGGCAATGGCCACCGGCTGCCGAGCCGCCAGGCGGACGTGTTCATATCGAGCGCGGACTGGATGGAGCGCAATATGGATTGGCGCGTGGAAACGCTGGTGCCAATCCGGAATCCGACCGTGCATGCGCAAATCCTGGACCAGATCATGGTCGTGAACTTGAAGGATACGTTGCAAAGCTGGCAGTTGGAGCCGGACGGCACCTGGCAACGCGTGCCGCCGGGGCCAAAACCCGTTTCGGCGCATGATTATTTCATGACCAATCCGTCGCTTTCCGGCCGCGGCTCGGCGCTGCATGGGCCGGCTCTGCCGGTGCCGCGGCCTCGACCGATGCGGCCGGATCGGGTGCAGCAGGATTAAGCAAGAAGGAAGGCCTTCTTTTTTGAAAAAAAGAAGCAAAAAACTTTTTTCTGTTTGGTTGCGTGGCGCTGGGTACCCATCGGCCCATAACCAAACTGGCAAAGTCTTTTTGCTTCTTTTTCTTCAGAAAAAGAAGAATCCTTGAAGCCCAACGCTGCTCTGGCCGCGCTGCACGCAGGCCGCTTCGCGGAAGCCGAACGCCTGCTGCGCAAGCTTGTGCGCGCGGCGCCGGGCGACGCAGAGTCATTACATTGCCTTGGCATAGCGCTTCTCGGCCAAAAACAATACATCCAGGCGCTGGGTTATATCGAGCGCAGCCTGCGTCTTGCGCCGGATGATTCGCAGGCAGAAAATAATCGCGCGACAGCACTCGGCGCGCTAGGGCGCCACGCGGAAGCGTTGGTGAGCCTCGATCGGGCGCTGGCGCTCAGTCCGCACGACGCTCAGTTGCACTATAATCGCGGCAATGTGCTGCGCAAATTGCTACGCGATGCCGACGCGCTGGAGTCCTACGACGCGGCGCTGCGCATCGATCCCGGCTTGCGGCAGGCATTGCAGAACAAGGGGATTGTGCAAACGCGGCTTGGCCGGGCGGCAGAAGCGTTGGACACGTATGATCGCCTGTTGGCACTGTACCGCGCGGCGCCAGCGGATGCGACCTTGGCCGAGGCGCGGGCGAACCGCGCCTGGGCGCTGGATCGGCTCAATCGCCGCACCGAAGCGTTGGCCGCCTGCGACGAGGCAATCGCAGGCGATCCGGCGCATGCGCTGGCGCATTTCAATGCGGCGCCGATCTGCCTTTCGGTCGGTGATTACGAACGCGGCTGGCGCGAATTCGAATGGCGCTGGCAGGATCCGGCGAACAAGATCCATGCGCGCAATTTTCCACAACCCTTGTGGCTGGGAAAGCAGGAATTGCGTGAACGCACGATCCTACTTTATGCGGAACAAGGGTTTGGCGACACCATACAGTTTTGCCGCTACGTCCCCATGGTCAAGGCGCTCGGCGCGCGGGTGATTCTGGAGGCTCCGGCGCCGTTACTGCCGTTATTGCGCACGCTTGACGGACCCGACCAGATTGTCCGGTTTGGCGATGCATTGCCTGAATTTGAGTTTCAGACACCATTGATGAGTCTGCCACTGGCGTTCGGCACATTGCTGGAGACCATTCAAGCTGACGTGCCCTATCTCGCGGCAGATCCGGCGCGGCTGGAGAAATGGCGGGGTATTCTGGGTCCGGCGCGCGGGGTGCGCGTGGGGCTGGCCTGGTCGGGCAACGCGGCACTGCAATCCGATGCCATGCGGAGCGTGCCCCTTGCCGCCCTTGCGCCGATCTTTCGAGAGGGCTTCGAATATATTTCGGTTCAGAAGGATATCCGACAAGCCGATCGTGACGCCGCGGAACGTCTTGGGGTCCGGCTATTTGGCGACCGGATGGAGGATTTCGCGGATACGGCGGCGCTGATTTCGCTTATGGATCTGGTGATCAGCGTGGATAGCGCGCCCGCGCATTTGGCGGGCGCACTGGCGCGGCCGGTGTGGGTGCTGCTCTATTACGCGGCGGAATGGCGCTGGCTGATGGCGCGAGAGGATAGCCCCTGGTACCCGACGGCACGATTGTTCCGGCAGACGACGCCCATGGACTGGGCGGGGGTTGCAGCACGCGTTGGGGACGAATTGCTCGTGAGCCGCCGATAGGTTAATCAGAGTCAAAAGTCTTTTTGCTTCTTTCTTCAGAAAAAGAAGAATCTTCCTTAAATCGGCTCCGTATCCAGCGCATACCCAGCGGCGCGCACCGTACGCACCAGGTCCAGTTCCGCCGCGCCGTTGATGGATTTACGCAAGCGACGAATATGCACGTCCACCGTGCGCGGTTCCACGTGGATGTCGGGTCCCCACACAGCGTCCAGCAATTCCTCGCGGGAAAAAACGCGCCGCGGGTGCTGCATCAGGAATTCCAGTAGACGGAATTCCGTCGGGCCGAGATGCACCGCGCGGCCGTTGCGCTGCACGCGATGCGCGGCGAGGTCCATGATGATATCGTGGAATATCAGCCTGCCCTTGGCGGGCACCGCGTTCGCGCGCCGCAGCAGGGCGCGCATGCGCGCGAGCAGCGCCTCGACATTGAACGGTTTCGTAATATAGTCGTCGGCGCCGGTATTCAGGCCACGCACTGCATCCTGATCCTCGGTGCGTGCTGTTACCATGATGACCGGCAAGTCGCGGGTGTTGGGGCGGCGGCGGATTTGCCGGCATACTTCTATGCCGCTCATCACCGGCAGCATCCAATCCAGCAGCACGATGTCCGGCGTATTTTCGGCAATGCGCGTCAGGGCTTCCTGACCGTCCGCTGCCTCATCCACGCGGAAACCCTGCTTTTCCAGATTGTAGCGCAGCATGGTGGCGATTGCCGCTTCATCCTCCACCACCAACACCAGCGGCTTGGCGAGAGAGGTTGTTGCGCCATCTATAAGCGGCGCGGTTTCCATATCCATCATCTAGCTCTCCCGCGGCCGCACGATCATGTAGGCCGACGTCTCCCCTTTCGGGCGTCCTTCTGGCAGCACTTCTCCGGTTACAGCGTAATGCACCGTTTCAGCGATATTAGTGGTATGGTCGCCGATTCGTTCGAGGTTCTTGGCAATAAACAGAAGATGCGTGCAGGGCGTAATGTTGCGCGGATCCTCCATCATGTAGGTAATCAGTTCGCGAAAGATGGCCGTATAGATGTCGTCGACGGGCTGATCGGCGCGCCACACCGCGATCGCCTGTTCGGCATCGTAATCGCCGAGAATGTCGATCGTATGCTTCAGGTTTTCCTGCACGAGGCGGATGAGATGCGCCAGTCCGCCGAGTTTGAACGGCAGGCTGAACTGACTGAGGACGATGCTGCGTTTCGCAACATTGGCGGCGTAGTCACCGATGCGCTCCAGGTCGCTGCTGATTTTCAGCGCAGCGACGACTTGCCGGAGATCGCCTGCCATCGGCTGGCGAAGCGCCAGCAGGCGAATGACGAACTGTTCCACTTCGCGTTCCAACGCATCCACCGCGGGGTCCTGCTCCATGGCGGCGGTCGCCGCGGCGCTGTCGCCCTGGATCACGGCAGCGCCGGCAGCGGCGAGTTGGCTTTCCAGCAGCCCGCCCATTTCAACCTGCATGTCGCGCAGGTGCTTCAGTTCCTGCTCGAAACTTTTGACGATATGTTGGGGCAAGTCGGACATGTTGGGTTTCCGCACTAAGCGCTTCGGTTCAGCCGAAGCGGCCGGTGATGTATTCCTGGGTCTTTTTCTGCCGTGGCGAGGTGAAGATCTGTCCCGCCGGTCCGATTTCGATCAGTTCGCCGAGGTAGAAGAACGCGACCTGGTCGGCACAACGCGCCGCCTGTTGCATGTTGTGCGTCACGATCACAATGGTGAAGTCGCGCTTCAACTCGTCAATCAGCTCCTCGATTTTCAGAGTGCTGATCGGATCGAGGGCGCTGGTCGGTTCGTCCAGCAGGATAACTTCCGGGCGTATGGCAATGCTGCGCGCGATGCACAGGCGCTGCTGCTGCCCACCTGAAAGGCCGCCGGCGGGCGCGGCGAGACGATCGCGCACTTCGCCCCACAGCGCCGCCCGCGTCAGCGCCCACTCCACTCGCGCATCCATATCCGCACGCTTGAGTTTTTCGTGCAGCCTCACGCCGAATGATATATTGTCGTAGATGGACATCGGGAACGGTGTCGGCTTCTGAAAGACCATACCAACCCGACTTCGTAATGAATTAAGATCGAGGCTGGGCGAAAGGATGTCGTCGCCGTCCATAATCACTTCGCCTTCGGCGCGGTGGCCGGGATAAAGGTCATACATCCGGTTCAACACACGCAGCATGGTGGACTTGCCGCAGCCCGAGGGTCCAATCATGGCGGTGACGCGGTGCTTCGGGATGTCCAGGGTGATCCCTTTCAGGGCCTGCGTATTTCCGTAAAAGAACGAAAGGTCCTTGATTTGTATTGCAACTCCACCGTCCGGGCGAGCGCGCCGGCCGGCGCCGTCGGGCGCCGGGGCGACCGCACGACTGTCCGAGGATGATGTCTGGTTAGCGATTTGGGTCATCCGCGCCGCCTCAGCTTGTCCGGCTTCTAATAAGGAACCGCGCACCGACGCTGACGATCAGAACGAACATCGTCATCAGCAGGGCGCCCGCCCATGCCAGCGTGTGCCAGGCATCATAGGGGCTCAGGGCGTATTGAAAAATCACCACTGGAATATTGGCCATGGGCTGGCCGAGATCGCTGGACCAGTACTGGTTATTGAGCGCGGTGAACAGTAGCGGCGCCGTCTCGCCGCTTATGCGCGCCATGCCGAGTAGCAGTCCCGTCATGATGCCGGTGCGCGCCGCCGGATAAAGGATCTGCACCACCAGGCGCCATTGCGGCGCGCCCAACGCCAGTCCGGCTTCGCGCAGACTCACCGGTATCAGCCGCATGGTCTCATCGGTGGTGCGCACCACTACCGGCAGCAGAATGAAGGCCAGCGCCACCGCGCCCGCCCATCCCGAAAAATGCCCGGTCGGGCGAACCAGCAGCACGTAGACGAACAGGCCGATGACGATGGACGGTGCGGAAAGCAGGATATCGTTTATGAACCTGACAATTTCAGCAAACGGCCGCAGCTTGCCATATTCGGCAAGGTATGTGCCGGCAAGGATGCCGACCGGCGCGCCCAGACCCATGGCAACCAGCATCATGATGAGGCTGCCGTATATCGCGTTCAGCAGCCCACCATCATTTCCCGGAGCCGGCGTCATTTGCGTGAACAGCCGCGGGCTCAAGGCAGCGAAGCCGTTGATGAAGGTCGTAATCAAAATCCAGGCGAGCCAGAACAGGCCGAACATGGTGGCCGCGCACGCAAGACTCAATGCGACAATGTTGGTGACCTTGCGGCGCCGGATGCGCGAGGAAATCCGCATCATCTCAGCCCCGCGCCGTGCGGCCGAGCCGCAGCAACATCAATTTGGCAACGGCCAGCACAATGAATGTCACGACGAAGAGCAGGAAACCCAGCGCCAGCAAGGATGAGCGATATATGTCCGAGTCCGCTTCGGTGAACTCGTTGGCGATCACCGCGGCAATCGAGTTGCCGGGCTTCAGCAGGGATATGCTGAAATCATGGGCGTTGCCGAGAACAAAGGTCACCGCCATGGTTTCACCCAGGGCGCGCCCAAGGCCGAGAAAGATGCCGCCGACCACCGCGGTGCGGGTGTAGGGTATGACTACGCTGCGGACGACCTCCCACCGCGTGGCGCCCAGCCCGAACGCTGCCTCGCGCAATGCCGCCGGCACGAGCGCGAAAACGTCGCGCATGACGGAGGAAATGAACGGGATGACCATGATGGCCAGAATGATGCCTGCGGTGAGCATGCCGATGCCGAGCGGGGGCCCAGAGAACAGCGCGCCGATGCCGGGCAGTGCGCCGAGATGATCATTCAGCCAGGGCTCGACATTATCGGACATGAACGGCACGAATGCGAAAAGACCCCACATGCCGTAGATGATGCTCGGGATGCCGGCCAGCAATTCGATCGCCGTGGCAATAGGCCCGCGCAGCCAGCGTGGCGCAACTTCGTTCAGGAAAATCGCTATGCCCAGGCTGATCGGTACCGCAATCAGCATGGCGAGGGCCGCGGTGACAAGCGTGCCGTAGATCGGCACCCAGGCGCCGAAATCCTGCTCCACCGGATTCCAGACCATGCGATAAATGAACGCCAGGCCGAATTTCCGGAATGCAGGGAACCCGCCATACAGCATCGCCATTGCCGCACTGCCGAGTGTCGCAAGCACGAAGCAGGCCGATGCCATCGCCGACCAGCGAAATATCCGGTCGCCTACCTGTCGGCTGCCGCGACGGGCCGACGTCTGGTGCGCCGACGCCGGCGCGGCGTCGGCGACGGTTTTACTCACGACACGAACCCGCGGCTCGCGGTACCTCGATCGTCAGGCAACAGCATACTCTGGATGTCGGTGTTGTCTTTCACTTGATGTTGGCTTGCCAATAGGTCTCGATGAGATGGACGACGGGGTTGGGCAGTGGGACGTAGTCGAGTTGCGCGGCGGCGCTCTGACCGTGTTCGAACGCCCATTTGAAAAACGCCAAAGCAGCCTTTGATTGCGCCGCATCCTTCGGCGTCTTGTACATCAGGATGAACGTCGTCGCCGTCACCGGATAGGCGTCCGCCCCGGGCGCATTCGTCATCACCAGGTCGAAATCGGTGGCGTGCGCCCAATCGGCGCTGGCGGCCGCCGCCTGGAAACTGGCGCTGCTGGGGCTCGTGAAATTGCCGGCCTGGTTCTGCACCAGGCCGTACGTCATCTTGTTCTGAATGACATACGCATATTCCACGTAGCCGATCGAACCCTTGATGCGGCCGACATAGGCCGCGACGCCCTCATTACCCTTGCCGCCAATGCCGGTAGGCCATTGCACCGACGTGCCCTCGCCGACCTTGCTCTTCCATGCCGGGCTCACCTTGCACAGATAATCCGCCCAATTGAAGGTGGTGCCCGAGCCGTCCGAGCGATGCACGACGGTAATGTCGAGGTTGGGCAGCGACACACCGGCATTCAGCGCGGCAATCGCCGGATCATTCCACTTGGTAACCTTGCCGAGGAAGATATCGGCGAGCAGGGTGCCGGAGAATTTCAGCTTGCCAGCGGCGATGCCGGGAATGTTGACCACAGGCACGATGCCACCGATGACGCTCGGGAACTGCGCAAGGCCGGCGGCCGCGAGCGTTGCTTGATCGAGCGGCTTGTCGGTTGCGCCGAACGTCACCGTGGCGGCTTTTATCTGCGCAATGCCGCCACCGGATCCGATCGACTGATAATTGATCCTTACGCCGGTCTGTTGACTATACGCCTCCGACCATTTGGCGATCACCGGATAGACGAACGTGGAGCCGGCGCCGGTAATCTGCTGCGCGAGCGCGGCCGCAGGGGCACTGGCCCCTAGCGCCAGGGCCAGAGCAGCTGAAATGAGTCGCATGGAACCTCCGGATGAGAGACGGAAAGCGCGCGCGGCCAAATCCCCCCGGACCCCTGGAATCCGCGTCGCGGCCGGACCCTAGACAGCAATCGCGACAGCAAGATTGCAGTTTGATGAAGCTTTTGTGACAGCGCATGGACCAAAAAGAGGCGTCCTAGCGGACGGGCGGGCCGCGTGGTCGGCTTGCGGACCGGCGAGGGGGAAGCTAGGTAGGCGCACCCTTAGGGGCGCGTAGCTCAGCGGGAGAGCACTACCTTGACACGGTAGGGGTCACAGGTTCAATCCCTGTCGCGCCCACCATGATTTCAATGACTTAGCCGCGTTGTCGCGCTTTCGGAGGCAAGCTTGGCGCAATTCTGCTGCAATGCAGCAAAAGCGCTGGCACGCCTGCGTGAGAGCTTGTAGAGTGCGTGCTGGGCGCCCGTACAGCGAGACGCCTTTTTTAGGGAGGAGCCTCCGCCGTAATGGGAGTCTCCATCAATGCTACGTATCACCACAACCCTGGCCGCGTTCCTGAGCCTCACCGCTCCTTCCCTCGCAGCCGATCCTCAAATCGTCATCAATGCCACGGATCCGGCAACCACGCACGCCAGGCTCGTCACCGCGGCGGAAAAAGTTTGCGCCGAGGCGCGCGCGCACGACCCGTTCGGAGATTTCGGCCAGCAGGAGGAGTGCGTGGCCTCGACCGTGCAAGGTGCCCAGGTGCGGCATGTTGCGACGCCGATACTTGCCGCTTCGAGGTCGGTGCGATAATAACGGCCAAAGGGCCCCCGGCTGCGTGCCCGGGGCCCGACCGCTTGCAACGAAAAAGCAAGATTTCTTCTAGCTGCCCAGGTAGGGCGAAAAGGAGAACAGGTAAGAAAGGACTTCTTTTCTGAAGAAAAGAAGCAAAAGACTTTTATCAGTTGCGTCCAACAGCCAGTCCAAATCTGCAGATTCTGCGCTACCTGCAACGAATAAAAGTTTTTTGGTTCTTTTCTTCAAAAAAGATCTGCTTGCCTCGCCTTTCTTTTCAAATGGTTCTCCTATCTGGGCAGGCACCAAAAAAACTCTTTTCTTTACCGGATCAATAACTGATCAATTCGATATGCGGTAGAGATTGGCGACGCCGTTGCCCGCAACCTGGTGCAGGTCCGGCGGCAGTGGTCCCGGACTAGCGCCGAAATGCGTCAGCAGCACGAAATCGAATTTTTGCGGCCATCCTAGCCAGTACATTTGGCCGCCCTCACGATAAGTCGGCAGCTTGCCGACCGGCGCCCGCCGCCGGTAACCATCCCACAACTGATCGAGCGTGAGTGGATTGACCGCCGGCGACGAGGCGTTTCGCATCGCGGGCAGAAGATGCAGTGGCGTGTTATCCACGAACAAAGTCGGCATGAAGGCATCGCGGTCGATGGTGGCAACCAGCGCCATATGTTCAATGATGCCGAGCGGCGCTAATCGCCCAGGTGCGTCCACCGGGCCATCCACGAGCAATACCCGCGATCCGAGCGGAAGCGCGGTCACAAGCTGCCGCATTGCCGCAACCTGGCGATCAAGTCCGCGCAGCAGGATGGTTGCATCGCGGACGCGCATGCACAGGAGCAGCGTGAAGGCGCAACCAAATGCCAGCATGAGCGGACGGCCGAGGCGGGGGCGTGGCGCGATCGCGCCAAGGAAAACGATGGCGGCGATCAGTGGCAGCCGCAGATCGGTACCCCAGATATTCAGCAACATATGCGGCGCCACACAGGCAGCCACAATCGTTGCGAGCAGTGCGGGCTTCACCACGGGCGCAAGCCGCAAGGGCCGTGCGGCGAAAAACCCGAGCACATACACGGCGATAAATCCGAGGAGGGTCAGACCCGAGCCGCCGGGGAAGTAAACCGGCGAGAGCAGCGCGCCGACGCGATCCTGGATCGTGCCGAAATGTGTGATTTTGGCAGTGCCAAAAGTTTCATTACCGAACGTGAGCAGCGTAAGTGCGGCCGGCCCCGCTGCCTGCGTGCCCGCGGCCGCCAAATCCAGCAGCCTCTCTCTCGAACTGCGGTTACCTGGACGCAAGGCGTCCCAAAATGCGGTCGCGGCAACCATGATGCCGTAGGCGGCAAATGCCATGATGTGACTGAGATCGAGCAGCAGGGCGAGCGGTGCAAACAGCGCGGCTCGTCGCCAGCGTGCCCAGCCATCGGTTGCGAGCCAGGCCGCGAACAGCATCACCGCCAGCCCGGCGGAAAACAGATAGTTGAGGAAGCCGAGCGCCAGCACGAAATTGTACCCTAGCGCCAGGCCAAGCAGCGGCATGGCGCCGACCCGGCGATGCACTGCGAGTTGCAACGAAGCAGCGGCGGCCGCCGGCATCAGCACGCAGGCGGCAACGAAAATCCTGCCGGCGGTATAAATGCCCATGAATTGGGCGAGCAGCGCCACCGGCACATCCATGCCAAAATAGGGCACGATCTGCCAGTGCGGATCGTAGAATTTCCGCAACGCCGGCGACCCGCCGATCGTCGTGAGCACGTGAATGCGCGCCAGGTGATTCAAATAGTCGCCAAGGCACGGCACGCGCACCAGGAAAATGGGCACCAGCACAAGCGCCGCTCCCAGCGCGTACAGCATGGCCAGCAGCCGCCCCCGCAATAGTGGCACGCATTCTTCGTGCTGAGACATGGCGCCCGTTACGATACCATGACAGGCGCTACACGTCGCTGTGGCGCCCGCGCTATGAGAAACCCCAGCAGTACCGCAACGATCACCGGCGTCAATTCGGACAGGTAGAATAGCACCGGAATTGTCTGTTTGAGCACCGAGGGCGGATTGATGCCGGTGCTGCACCAGGCGAGCGTCGCGAGCACCGCGACCGGCATCGGTGCAACGCCCGCTTCCGGCACCAGCAGTAACATCGCGCCAATGCCGAGCAGAATGCAGTCATAATCGCCAAGATGCGCCGCCGCGAGGACCATGGCGCACAGCAGCACGGCAAGCCGCTCCGCCGCCGGACGCGGCGCACGGAACGCGATCCACACACAGCACGCCGCGAATGCCGCCGCCGCCACCTGACCGATATTCGCCCAACCATCGGGCAAGCCGAGGAAATGCAGATACGCAAATACGCTCTGCCCATGCAGGCGACCTTCATTCACCCAGGTATGAAAGGCCGGGTCGCCACTGAGAAACAAATGCAGCCAGCCGCGCCACAGTCCCGGCCCCGGCACCACCAGGCTCGCCAGCAGCAGCAGCACCACCGTGCAGGCCGCCGCGGCGAGTACGCGCCACGCGCGCAGGCTCAGCAACGCCACCGGCACCAGGATGGCAAGTTGCGGCTTGAAGGCGAGCAGCCCCAGCAGCAGCCCCGCCATGATCGGTCGGCGCGGCAACAACCACATACCGCCAACTACCAGGCCGGCACTGAAGAAACTATTTTGCCCGGCGCCCAGCGTGAAAGCCGTCGCCGGGCAAAACACCACGCCGCCCAACAGCAACGCACCGCGCCGCCCAGGCGGACACCATTGCCACAACGCGACAAGCAGAAATCCCAGGCTGAGTGCCTGAAATCCAATATACGACAGACTCCAGGGCAGCAGCGCGAACGGCAGCGCCAGGAGGAGCGTGTACGGTGGGTACACCCAAGGGTGGAACACCAGCGGCGTTTTCAGCCAGCCGGCATGCGTGGCGTTGAGCACTGCGGTAAAGCGCGGCCCATCCAGCAGCAGCCCCACATCACCATGCCGCCAAGCCTGCACGGCGGTGTCGAATACCATCCAGTCCTGACCCAACGTGTCGCGGAACAAGAAGAAAAAGATCAGCCAGCCGAAAGCCCCCACAACCGCCGCCAGCGCAACCAGAACCGCCACGAGTCCCCCGAGAAAAGAGCAATAGTTCTTCGGTTCTTTTTTTCAAAAAAGAACAAAAGAAAAAGACTTCTTTTTGAAAAAAGAAGCAAAAACTTTTTGCTCCTTAGCCGTTGGTTTGCTCCAGCATAGCCAGCAACGCGGCGAAGTCGCTTGGAAGCGGGGTCTCGAACCGGAGCGCCTCGCCCGTGCGGGGATGGCGGAAACCGAGCGTGGCGGCGTGCAGGGCCTGGCGGGGGAAGTCCAGCAATCTGCTGCGCAACGGCTCCGCGACACCACGGCTGGCGGCGGGGATGCGGCGCACATAGAGCGGATCGCCGACCACCGGATGACCACGACTCGCGAGATGCACCCGTATCTGGTGCGTGCGGCCGGTGGCCAGGCGGCATCTCAGCAGGCTCACGGCGGCGGCGTAAACGCGCTCCGTCGCGTAGTGGGTGAGGGCCGGCTTGCCGCCGCCGCGCACCAGCGCCATGCGCTTCCGGTCTCTCGGATCGCGGCCAATCTGGCCCTCAATATCGCCGGCCGCCGGGCTCGGCACGCCCCACGCCAGAGCGAGGTAAGCGCGCTCCAGGTCCCGCGCGGCGAAGGCAGCGGACAGCGTGGCGAGCGCCTGCTCAGTCTTGGCCACCACCATGACGCCGGTGGTGTCGCGATCCAGCCGGTGCACAATGCCGGGCCGGCGCTCGCCGCCAATGCCGGGCAACCGATCGCCGCAATGCGCCAGCAGCGCATTTACCAGCGTACCCGCCTCATTGCCGGGCGCCGGATGCACCACCAGGCCGGCCGGCTTGTCCAACACCAGCAGATCGTCATCTTCGAAAAGGATGGGGAACGGGATCGCTTCGGGTTGTGGCACTGCGTCCACCACCGGCGGCGGCGCGAGTTCGTAGAGCGCGCCGGCCCGCACCGGCTCGGCCGGCGCGGTGAAGCGGGTGCCGTCCCGGCTTGCTTGCCCGGCCTCGATCAGGTTCTTCACCCGCGAGCGGCTCAGTGTGCCTATGGCGTCGGCAAGAAACCGGTCCACGCGTTGGCCGGCAGCCGCATCCGGCGCAATCAGGCGGATGATATCGGGCGCGGCCATGCATCCGTGCTAGCAGGCGGCGAGCGGTGGCGGAACGGCGGACATGCAAGGCCTGAAGGCGGCAGTCATTTTCATGGGCGTGGTGATCGTGGTGATGTTCGCCACGGTGGTGGTGACGATCATCCGCCGCGCGCAGTCCCCGGCAGCGCCGCCCACAGCCGCGGCTGCCACCACGCTGAACGAGCCCGCGGGCACGCACATTGCCGCCATGTGCGCGGTCGGCGATCGCCTGGCCGTGCTGCTGCAGGGCGGCGGCCCGGACCGCGTGGTGTTCCTGGATGGTGCCGGCCATGTGCTGGCGAAGGCTGCCTTGCCCCGCTAGCCACGGCGTTGCGCGCCGCCTGCCGGTGCCTTAGAAGCCCGTGCTCCGGCCCCGCAGTCCCGTTCGTCTAGAGGCCCAGGACACCGCCCTCTCACGGCGGTAACAGGGGTTCGAATCCCCTACGGGACGCCAATGAAATCAATAGGTTAGCAAGATCGGCCGGCAGTTTGTCCAATATCTGTCCAATATACGAGCGTGCGCAGTGCTGGGCCGTTATGCACGGCGGTGGCTAATCGGACTAAGGATGGGCCGGGGTGCCCGCCCGCTCGGGCCCCCATCACAGCATCCGCGTTTGGACCGGAGCCACGCGTGGGGACGCAGCGGATG
>DATJOH010000041.1:0-10989 GCA_035507235.1 Acetobacteraceae bacterium | reverse complement strand
TCAGACGCTGGCCACCAAATATGTGCGGCAGGCGGATCGTGCCGTACTGCGCCAGCTTTCGGTATTTGGGCTTGAGAAATCGGCGGGCGATCCGGAGGCGGTGCTGCGCGCCATGCTGGCGACCGGGCGCGCGCGGCTGGGTGGTTTTCCGGGTGTCGCGGCACGGGAGGCCGCGCCGCGGGACGCGAAACTGGGCTGGCAGATGATGCCGGACGGCAAGCAATATCCGGTGCTGGATGTCGCCGGCGGCGGGGTGCCCATTCTGATACCGGACGCATGGTATCTGGATCAGGCGACCGGCGAGGTTGGCCCGATCGGCCTCGATATGCCGTCGCGTGTGCTGCGCCGGTTGCTGGATGCGCCAGCGGTGCCGCCCGACCAGGCGGCGCTGCTGGGCGAAGCCTTGGAAAAGAAACTGCCCGGCACACGCATTCCCAAGCCGCGCGAGCTGCCGCGCGGAGATATGCTCGTCGGCACACCGACGCCGCATGTGCGCCTGCACGACCTGCCGCTCCGCGGCGGCTGGCATGATCCGCGCAGTCGTCCGGCGGCGGGTGGCCTGCGTCTCAGTTTTCGGTACGGTCCAGCGCTGGTGCCGCTCGATCATGACGCGCCGGAATGGATACATGACGGCATGCGCCATCCGCTGACTCGCGACCATATCACCGAGGCGGCGGCGCAGGCGCTGTTGCAGAAATTTGGCCTGCGTTGGCTGCATCGGGCACTGCCCTATTTACGCCAGGCGGGTGAGCCCGACAGCCTGGTGATGATCGGCGGCGATCCCAACAGCCTGTGGCTGGATTTCATGCTCGAGGCACTGCCGCACTTGCGTGGCCTGGGCTGGGAAATCGATATCGATGACGATTTTCCGCATCGCCTGATCATGCCCTCCGCGCCGTTCGAGGCGGAGTTGCGCGAAGGCAGCGGCATAGACTGGTTCGAGTTCGGGCTCGGCGTGATGGTGGGGACGGAGCGCATAGATCTCGTTCCGGCCCTGCTGCGCCTGTTGCGCGATCCGGACAGTCATACGTTGGCGCGGATGTTGCGCGCGGATACCGGTACCGGGCGACCGCTCATCCTGCACATGCCGGATGGCAGAAGGCTCGCGCTGGAAATCGCAACGATCAAGCCGCTGCTGCTGACCCTGTTCGATTTGTTCAATGCCGGCGGCATTACGGCGGAGGGCGGGCGGGTCAAGCTATCACGCCATGCGGCGGCGGACGCGGCCGCGATCGAGGAAGCGGGTCTCGCGGCAAACCTCGTGTGGCGCGGCGGCGAGGCGCTGCGCGGGCTGGGGCGTTTGTTACGCGATCATGGCGGCATTGCCGAAGCGAAGGTGCCGGCGAGGTTCGCGGCCTCGCTGCGGCCATATCAGCAGCGCGGCGTGGACTGGCTGCAATTCCTGCGCAGCGCGGGACTGGCGGGCGTGCTGGCCGACGATATGGGGCTTGGCAAGACAGTGCAGACGCTGGCCCATATCGCGATCGAAAAGACGGCGGGACGGCTCGGCAAACCCGCGCTGGTGATTTGCCCGACCAGCGTGGTGGGCAACTGGGCGCGCGAGGCGGCGCGGTTCGCGCCGAAGTTGCGGGTGCTGCCGCTACAAGGCCTGGATCGCAAATCCAAGTTTGGTGCCATTGCCAAGAGCGACATTGTGATTTCCACCTATCCGCTGCTGAGCCGCGACACCGATGTGCTGGCGAAACAGGAATGGCACATGCTGATCCTGGACGAAGCGCAGGTGGTAAAGAACCCCGCGGCCACCATGGCGCAGACAGTGCGGCGGCTGCGCGCGAGCCAGCGGCTCTGCCTCACCGGGACGCCAATGGAAAACCATCTCGGCGAACTCTGGGCGCTGTTCGATTTCATGATGCCGGGTTTCCTGGGGTCGCAACAGGATTTCGGGCGCCGCTTCCGCGCGCCGATCGAGAAAGGTGGCGACCAGGTGCTGCATGCGGCACTCGCGAAGCGCGTGGCGCCGTTCCTGCTGCGCCGCGCGAAAGCGGAAGTGGCCACAGAATTGCCGCCGCGCACCGACATAGTGGAAACCGTGCAGTTGCAGCCGGCGCAACGTGCCATTTACGAGGGCATAAGGCTGGCGATGCATAGCCGGGTGCAGCAGGCGATTGCCGAACAGGGGTTGGCAAAATCCGGCATTGTGATCCTCGACGCGCTGCTGAAAATGCGGCAGGCCTGCTGCGACCCGCGGCTGCTGAAGATCGATACCAAGACGAAGCAGAAGGCCGGATCAGCGAAGCTCGAGCGGTTACTGGAATTGCTCACGACCCTGCAGGATGAGGGCCGGTCCATCCTGCTGTTCAGCCAATTCACCAGCATGCTGGCGCTGATCGAGGAGGAGCTGCGCAAGCGCCGGGTAGAGTACGTACTCCTGACGGGGGAGACGCGGGACCGCGCGGCGGCGATCGACCGGTTTCAGGGTGGCAAGGTAAAATTGTTCCTGATCAGCCTGAAGGCCGGTGGCGTGGGCTTAAACCTGACCGCCGCGGACACGGTTATCCATTACGATCCCTGGTGGAATCCGGCGGTGGAAAACCAGGCGACGGACCGTGCGCATCGCATCGGCCAGACAAAGTCGGTTTTTGTGCACCGACTTATTACCGAGAACACTATTGAGGAGAAAATGGAGTTCCTGAAAGCCCGGAAGAGCGCGCTGGCGGACGGCATATTGTCGGGCGCAGCGGCCAATGCACTACGCATGACGGAGGCCGATGTGGAAACGCTGTTCGCTTGAGTAGGGCCCTCCGCGGGGGCCGTTCAACTATTCGTGAGCGCGATTTCACGAATCATAATTAGGGCAAAATGGAATGCAGCTAAGGCGTTTGCAGACGCGCGTATTGCCCTGCGTTGCCGGGATGTCAGTCCGTGCGTCACGAATCTGAAGCATTTGACAAGCTGATTACAAAATGGAAGTTCCCGGCCACCGGGTTCCGCTTGGCGGAGTCACGTCAAGAAGGAACCCTTCCGCGGCCTGGGCGCCGCAACAGCAAATCGGGGAATCACCCAAGAATGCGTACAGTATACACAACGGCTGCTATTGCGGCCGCGATCGGTTGCGCCGCGGGCGCGGCGCCGGCGTTCGCCGCCAAGCAGACAATTGTTTATTCGTTCACCGACAGCACCGATGGCGGATTTCCCCATGGCGGGGTGATTGCCGACAAGATGGGCAATTTGTACGGCGTTACCACGAGCGGCGGCAGCGGCCATAACGGCGTGGTATTCGAGCTCGCAAAGCCGGCGAAGGGCCAGACGACGTGGACGCAAACCACGCTCTATCAATTCACCGGCGGCAATGACGGCGGCATTCCAGAAGCCGCCCTGATGATGGACAAAAAGGGCAGACTCTACGGCACGACCTATGCTGGCGGCGCCAGTGGCGAGGGCGTTGTGTTCAAACTGGAACCGCCAAAGTCCGGTGAGACAGCATGGAAAGAAAAAGTACTTTGGAGCTTCACCGGCGGCAATGATGGCAGTGAGCCTTCGGGCGCGCTCACCATGGATCCTGCTGGAAATATTTATGGCACGACCACAGGCGGCGGCACCGGCGTCGTTGGCACGGTGTTCGAGCTTTCGCGGCCGACCGGCTCGTCGCAATGGGCGGAAACCGTGCTCTATAATTTTACCGGCAACAACGATGGCGGCGAGCCGTTCGGCAACGTGCTGATCGGCAGTGACGGCAATCTGTACGGCACGTCCGCCGGTTACGGCCAGTATAATTATGGCACGATCTGGAGCCTCACCGGCGGCAGCGGCAACTGGACGTTCTCCACGCTCCACGCGTTCGCTGGCGGCAGCGACGGTGAAGTGCCCCGCGACGGGCTGATCCAAGGCCCCGATGGTACGCTGTACGGCACCACCGCCGGGTTCGACGATAGTTATGGTAACGTATTCAGCCTGCACACTGACGGCAGCGCTTATACGGTGCTTTACACCATCACTGGCGGCCAGGGTTATACGGGCAACGGGCCGTGGCAGACCGTTTCGATGGACGCGAACGGTGTGCTCTACGGCACAACCTATGCCGACGGGCTAAGCGCTTCCGGCGAGGTGTTCTCGCTGACGCCGCCGACCGGCAAGCAGAAGATTTGGCCAGTGAAGATTCTGCAGACGTTCGCGCCGGGGGCAAACGGCGAATTCCCGTACTGCACGCCGCTGGTGGGCAAAGGCTTCATTTACGGCACGACCTATGGGTACGCCGGCCAGGCGGGCTTTTGGCCGGGAACGGTGTGGAAGATCCGCATCAAGAACTGATCGGCTTCGCACAGACTGTGAAACGGCCGGGAGAGTTCGCTCTCCCGGCTTTTTTTACGGCCGAGGCTGACGCCACCGATACGAGATAACAAAAAAGGGTTCTTTTTCGGAAAAAAGAAATTCTGGTCTTCTCACCCAAGCGCTTTCGTGCACATTTGGTTTGAGATGGCAATGCTTTCGCGCAATGATAGGCGATGGCCAAGCCTTCATGCCGGACCTTGGTTGACGACAGCCAAGCGGAATGCTATCAAGTGCCTGGGGGACCTTTCGAGTTGGAACACCGCCGCGGCGGTACACACGAAAGGAAAATCTGTCATGCTCTTCAAATATTTGACGATTGCGGCGGCTTGCCTCTGTGGCGGACCGGCGGGTGCGGTGAGTTGGGGCACCGCCGTCGATAACGGTATCGTGCTCGCGCCGAGCGGCATTGTGCCGAATGCGGGCCAGGGTGCGGCGCCGTTCTGGGGCGGCAATACGGTTGTCGATCTGGTTACCAGCCAGATCACCGATTACCGGATCGCCACCGCGGTCGATAATAACCTCGGGTCGGCACACGATGTCCTGCCCTATCTCAACGGCACCGGTCTGCTGCCCTCTACCTACCTGTACGGCGGCACCACGAGCACACAGCTGGATATCAGCGGCTCGGTGAATATCGATATCGCCGGCTATGTCGGCGGCACGTGCGGCGGCGGTCATTGCGTGGATGGGCCGACGCACGCGGCGCTGTGGACCAATGCGGGTACCAGCTTCGCCGACCTGCATCCCAGCGGCTTCGTTGCGTCTCTGGCACAAGCGGTGGATCAATATACCGACGTGGTGGGCTGGGCTACGGACAACGGCGGCCTGCTGCATGCCATGGTGCTGTTCGGCCCGCATGTGGGGGGCGGGCGCGAACTGCCGCGTCCCACCGGGTTCACGCAGGCGGCCGCCACCGCCATTGCCAATTCCGGGGAGAGCCAGGCAAGCAGCAGGATTGGCGGCTATGGCACTGCGGCGAACGGCCAGACGCATCCAATCGTTTGGGTATCGAACGGCGCGGGCGGATATACCGCAACGGACGTGTTGCCGGGTAACGGCGTCTCCGGTGTGATCGTCGCCGGCGATCCATTGCAGTTCGCAATCAACAAAAAGACGAATGCATTTGGAGGTTCTATGATTACCGCCTCCACTGGCGGCCAGTATCATGCAGCCATCTGGTATGGGCCGAACTGGTCGGACGTGGTCGATCTGCATCCGGCCAAGGGCAATTTTACCAGTTCCTCAGTGTATGCGGAGCGCGTGCTGACCGATTACACCGTGGAGGCAGGATTGGCCGCGAAATCCAAAGGCCGCAATACGGTTTGGTCTGCCATGGTGTGGCGCGGCACGGCCGGCAGTGCCGTCAATCTCGGCAAGAAATTGCCCGCAGGGTTTAGCCAGTCAACCGCCACGGGCATCGACAATATTGGCAATATCGTCGGAGCCGCGCTGGATGCAAGCGGCGTGTGGCACGTGGTGACCTGGCCGATCGAGTAACACCTGCGCTCCGCGCACGGTGCGGAGCGCACGCCACCCTTCCAGAGCATGATGGTTTGAGGTTGGCCAACGAGCGGCGGGAGAGCTTGGGCTGATACGGCACCAGAGAGAAGGCTTCTTTTTTGAAAAAAAGAAGCAAAAAACTTTTGCCCTTTTATTGCGCGCTGCTTGATGCAACTTCGAGCTATCATGTTCTGGCAGAGACGGAGAGATTAGCGGGTGGAGGACGAGGTGGAGGGGGCCGCAAAGGCGCCGATGACGCCGGCGGCTGCTTTGTTGGGGCGGCGGTTTTTGCGTTACGATCGTGAGACGAGCGAGGCCACGCTCGCCTATTTCGCGCCGCCGGAATTCGCCAATCGGCATGGGTCGGTGCAGGGCGGCCTGCTGAGCGCGATGCTCGATTCGGCGGCGGGCGCAGTGGTGCTGATGGAATTGCCGCCGGACCATACGGTGGTGACGCTGCGGCTGGATACCGTGTTTCTGCGACCGGCGCCACTTGGCAGCCTTACCGTGGTAGCGCGGACCGCCGCGCGGGAAGGGCGGGATGTGATGGTGGAAGCGGAGATTGTTACGGATGCCGGCGTCGTCCTAACGCGGGCGACGGTGCGGATGCGGATATTACAGCGCTCATAGAGCAAAAGTTCTTTCCTTCTTTCTTTCAAGAAAGAAGATCTTTTTCCTTCTTCGGAAATCCAGCAACCATTTCCGCAATACGCGCCGGATCGCTCTGTTCCATGACGCGGCGCGCAAAGCGGGCGCAATCGTCGATGGAAACGGCGCGGACGGCCTGTTTTACTTTAGGAACATTGGTCGCATTCATGGAGAAGCTGCGTAGGCCGAGGCCGAGCAGCAGCGGGATCATGCGCGGGTTACCGGCGAGTTCGCCGCAGACGGACACGGGCATGCGCATGCGCAGCGCCGCTTCGGTGGCGAACTGGATGAGGCGCAGCACGGCGGGGTGCAGCGGATCGTACAACGTTGCCACTTCGGTGGCCGCGCGGTCCACGGCCAGCGTGTACATGCAAAGATCGTTCGTACCGATAGCGAAAAAATCGGCCTCAAGCGCCAGCGCGTCGGCGGCGAGTGCCGCGCCAGGGGTTTCGATCATGATGCCGAGCGGCGGGAGTTTTTCGGGGAGTTTTTCGCCGCGGCGGCGCAGCCGCTTGGCAACGCGCTCGTAGATTTCGCGGGCTTCGCGGACTTCGCCGACATGGGTGACCATGGGAAGCAGCACCCGCACAGCGCCGCCGCGACTGGCGCGCAGGATGGCTGCCAGTTGGGTTTCGAAAATATCAGGCTGGCGCAGCAGCATGCGCAGGCCGCGCATGCCGAGGGCGGGGTTGTGATCCAGCGTGTCGGGCACCAGGCCGCGGGCGGTGAGCGATTCGATGTCCTTTTCGCCTCCCCAATCGAGCACGCGTATGGTGACGCCGTCGCCGTCCATGGCATCGACGACCGTGCGGTATATTTCGGTCTGCGCGTTTTCGTCCGGCAGGCTTTCGCGGTTCATGAACAGGAATTCGGTACGGAACAGGCCGATGCCGGCGGCGCCGGATTGCGCTATCAACGGCAATTCGGCGAGCAACTCTAGATTACCTTGCAACTCCACGGGCTCGAGATCGGTCGTTTCGGCAGGGAGACGGCGAAGGCGGGCCAGGCGGCGGCGCTCGCGGGCGAATTCGGCGACGGCGTGGCGCGCGTCCGCGAGGGTGGAAGGTTTCGGCGACAGGGTCAGGCGGCCGGACTCACCGTCCAGCACGGCCATCAGGCCGGGTTTGGCGACGGCGAGCAGGTTGGGGACACCGAGGACGGCCGGAATGGCCAAAGCCCGCAGCATGATGGCGGTGTGGCCCTCGACACCGCCTTCCTCCGTAACAATGCCGGCGACGCGGGCGGGATCGATCAGCGCGGCATCGGCCGGGCGCAACATTTCGGCGACCAGGATCGCGCCCTGCGGCATATTGGAAAAGCTTCGGAAGGCAGTGGCGGAAAGGTTGCGCAACAGGCGGCGGCCGGTCTCGCGGATCTCGTCGGCGCGGCGCTGGCGCGCATTGAGTTCGTCAGCGCGACGCTCCTTCGACCCGGATTCATCAATTGGCCGCGCGAGGATGGAGTGGGCAATCGCCTCCGCCTCTTCGTGCACCGCAGCTTCGGCGGAAAGACTTGCGTCAGTGATGCACTCGCGGGCGCGGCGCAGCAGCCGCGAGCCGGAGAGCATCTGCATATATCCGTCGATCAGCGGCGCGATTTCCTGCTGGCTGTCTTCCGGTAGGACGGAGAGGCGGGCGCGGAGTTTTTCGAGCTGTTTTTTGGAGCGGGCGACCGCTTCGTCGAGACGGGCGAGTTCGGCTTCAGGCGGTGCCGCGGCGAGGCGGACGACCGGAAGCTCCAACGCGGGTTCACTCGCCATGTGGAGCGGGCCGATGGCAATGCCGGAGGAGACGGCGATGCCGGTGAGCGTGCGCTCGCCGCGGCCGGCGGCAGGTTTGGCCGCGGGCGGCTCAGTCCTGCTCATTGAAGCCGGCCTCGATGAGGTCGGCGACGGCGTCCAGCGCCTCATGCGCATCGAAGCCATCTGCGCGCAGTTCGATGGTGGCCCCCATGCCCGCTCCCAGCATCATCAGGCCCATGATGGACCGTGCGGAGACCGATTGGCCATCGCGAACTACTTCGACATTCGCGGAAAATCGCTCGGCGGTGGTGACGAGCTTGGCGGCAGCGCGGGCATGCAGGCCGCGGCGGTTCACGATGGCAACGGTGCGACTGACGACGGCTTCGCCTGACACTCGCTGTCAGCTTTCAGCTGTCAGCTTACAAAAAGCCGGGTTGGTCACGCTTTCGCTTTGAGGGGCAGCGGTTCGGCGTGGGGCGCGCAACCGCCGTTCTGCCGCGGGTCCAGCATGCAGAGGTTGGGCGTGGTGCCGCTGCGGAGCAGGCTGGAGGCGCTGGCGATATATTTGTGACCGGCCGCCAGGGCGCAGTCGACGGTTTCCGAGAGCGTCTGGCGGGACCGCATTTTTGCCAGCTTCACCAGCATGGGAAGGTTGGCGCCGGCAATGACATCCACGCCGGGCCGATCCATCATGGAAATGGCGAGGTTGGACGGCGTGCCGCCGAACATGTCGGTAATGATGATGACACCATCCCCGGTGTCGACGGCCTCGATACAGGACCGGATATCACGGCGCCGCTGTTCCACGTCGTCATCGGCGTCGATGCAGATGGTTGCGACACCCTTCTGAACCCCCACCACATGCTCCATGGCGGCTCGAAGTGCCTCGGCCAGACGGCCGTGGGTCACGAGAACCATGCCAATCATGAAACCTGTCAGGCCTCCTAAGCCTGTGCCGGCCAGAGAGGGCCGGTGCTGTCTCTATCGACCGCGGCGGACCGCGGTGAGGACGCTGCCTCTGGATCCGCCAATTCGCCGCTCAAGTCACGATGGTTCAAAGTCACACGCCATATAATCTGCATTGACGTATCGCAGGGCGGACGCATTGCGCGAATGCGTTCGGCCAGTTGCTGCGCCACGTGGACAGAGCGATGTCGGCCGCCTGTGCAGCCGATCGCGATGCCCGCGTATTTCTTGCCCTCGGTTACAAACCGAGGCAAGAGCAGACTTAACAGGTCTGTCACCTTGTCCATGAACGGTTCGTATGCCGGGTCGGCCGCGATAAAGGCGGCAACTGGCGCATCGAGCCCTGTTCCAGGCCGCAATGTGGGTTCGTAGTGCGGATTGCGCAGGAAGCGCACATCGAAGACCAGATCTGCGTCCGTCGGCAGACCCCTGCCGTAGGCGAAAGACATGACAGACACGGTCATGCCTTGCGACTCCGCACCAGCGCCGAGACGGCGCTCGATGGTGGCCCGCAGGGCGGGAATCGACAGGCGGGACGTGTCCAGAACCAGGTCCGCGGCCTCGCGCAGCGAGGTCAGCAGCGCGTCCTCCGCGAGGATGCCGTCGATCACGCGGCCGCGCGGGGCCAGCGGATGCCGGCGGCGCGTCTCGGTGTAGCGGCGCAGCAGCGACGGCTCGTCGGCCCAGGCGAAGATCAGCTCCGGGCGCAGGGCGGGGTTGAGGCGCAAGCGGGCAAGGGTGTGCAGCACCGCCGCGGGTTCGAAGCCGCGGCTGCGCGAATCGACGCCAATGGCGGCCGGCCGATCGCCACGGGTAACCAACTCCTCCATGAGCGGCAGCGGCGGATTATCCACGGCCTCGTAGCCCAGATCCTCCAGAACATGCAGGATCGAGCTGCGGCCGGCGCCGGACAGGCCGGTGACCAGCACGACACGGCGCGGCCGCGCCGCTTCAGGCGCCTCGGCCGGCATCAGGACGCGACCATTGCGGTCACATAAAGGCTCCCGTTACGGGGGTGACGCGTCCGAGGCAGCAATCAAGGGCCAAAGCCACGCGCTGCGCCGCGGAGGCAGAACTCGGATCGACATATACCAGGGGAAGGTCAAGATCGGGCAAACGTTCCCGCGCTGGCAGGCGCGGCCCCGGCTCGAGCCGCACGGCGAGAACCAGCGGCGCGGTGACGTAAGGAAAACGCACGATGCCAATGCCGCGCACTTCAAGCAGTCCGGCCAGCGCCGGCGGCGGACGGGCGACGCCGTCGGCAATCACCACCCGGTCGTCGGCCACCAGCTCGAACCCGTGGCTGCGCAGCCGCAGCAGCAGATCGGACTTGCCCGATCCCGGCGGTCCCAGCAGCAAGACGCCCGCGCCAGCCTTGGACGCGCAGCTTCCGTGGATCTGCATGGGCGCGCACTCTGGCCTCATGCGCCGGGAAAGGGAAGGGCGCAATCGTCCCGGATGACGCATTCCGCGAGACCCGTCCAATGGCACGGTCCGCCCGGCACGTTTCCGGGAGGGGCATTGATCGGCCGCGCCGAAGGCGGCACGCTCACGCATGCCCGGATTCGTTCGCCGCATCCCGGAGGGCGACCAACGCGAGCGCATGGTCTGCGCCGACTGCGGCCACATCGCCTATGAGAACCCGAAAATCGTCGTCGGCGCCGTGATCGTTGCCGACGGCGCGGTACTGCTGTGCCGGCGCGCGATCGAACCGCGCCGTGGCTTTTGGACCTTGCCGGCCGGCTATCTGGAACTCGGCGAAACGCTTCAGGAGGGCGCGGCGCGGGAGATTTTCGAAGAGGCCCAGGCACGGGTCGAGCTGGAAGGCATCCTGGGCGTCTTCT
>DATJOH010000040.1:0-13287 GCA_035507235.1 Acetobacteraceae bacterium | reverse complement strand
GCGGCCACGCCGTTGAAATCGCTGCTGACCAGCGGCGCGGTGCTGTAGTCGATGATGCCTTTCAGTTTTCCCGCCGCGGCCGCGGCAAAGGTTTCGTTCACGTCCTTGGCGCTGGGCCGCTTCTTCATATTCACGTCGAGCGACACCAGCGAAACGTTCGGCGTCGGCACGCGGATCGCCGTGCCGTCCAGCTTGCCTTTCAGCGCCGGCAGCACCAGCCCCACGGCGCGCGCGGCACCTGTGCTGGTGGGGATGATGTTGAGCGCCGCGCCGCGGGCGCGGTGTAGATCCTTATGCAACGTATCCACGGTGCGCTGGTCGCCGGTGTAGCTATGGATGGTCACCATATAGCCACGCTCGATGCCGTATGCCTCGTGCAGCACATAGGCCATGGGGGCGAGACAATTGGTGGTGCAACTCGCGTTGCTGATCACCGTCATGTCCGGCGTGATCGTATCGTGGTTGACGCCATAGACGATCGTTGCGTCCACGCCGTCCGCCGGGGCGCTGATGAGCACTTTCCGGGCGCCGGCGCGGATGAGCTGGGAAGCCGTCTCCTTTTTGGTGAAATGGCCAGTGCATTCCATGGCCACATCGACGCCCTGATAAGGAACCTTGAGCGGATCCTTTTCGGCGCTGACCCGGATGGGCCCCCAGCTGCGGCCGGCATGGGTGATCAGCAGGTTCGTACCGTCGATCTTCACTTCGCCGGGGAAACGGCCATGCACGCTGTCGTAACGGAACAGGTGGGCATTCGCCTCAACACTGCCGAGATCGTTGATGGCGACGGGTTCCAGGTCCGTCCGGCCGGACTGGATGAGGGCGCGCAGCACCAGGCGGCCGATGCGGCCAAATCCGTTAATCGCAACCTTGACGGCCATGCGCCCCTGTTCCTCCCTGAGTGTCTCGTGCGGGCCAGCTACGCGGCCCCGCCGCCGCTTTCCAGAAACTCGGCCGTATTGTCCAGAACCCGCCTCCCTCGACGAAGGTATCGGGAGATTGTGGCCGCGACCCCGGCCGCATCGGATGTGGTTGCGCTGTCGATAAAGAGCCCATCCGGCCCGAGCAATGCAGCCCAGCCGAAGGGGCAGCCGGCCTCCAGCCCCACGCGGGGCGCGTCGCCCAGCGCCTGGGCGCGGTATTCGGCCGCCTGGAGTGCGAAAACCTGCCGGCACGGCAGGGAGACGAGCGCCGCCCGGATGCCGGCCGCCGCCAGCATGTCGTGCGCGGCCGTTGCCAGGGCCAGGTCGGCGCCACCCGCGATCAGGGTCACGTCGCGGTCCGCGGGCGCTTCGAGCAGATAGCCGCCGCGCCCAGCCATGCCGCGCCGTGGCGCGGCCGCGCTGCTCCGGGCCAGCAGCAGGATGCTCGGGCCGTGCTGGTAGCGGAGCGCGGCTTCGAGGCACTCCACGGCCTCAGCGCCGGTCGCGGGGCGGAAAAAACGCGCCGTGGGCAGGGCACGCCAAGCGGCGAACAGCGAGGCGGGGAGGGATGCTGTTTCCTCGATGAGGTGGATGGTCCTGAGCCCGGCGAGCGCCGCGGCGCGGAAGGCTGGCAGCGCCAGTTCCGCCGCTGACGCGGCGATGTGCGCCACCGGCACCAGGCCGCCATGCAGGGCCATGCCGAAAAGGCCGCCGGCGATGGCCGTCGCGCGTCCACCCCAGGCAACCGACCGGGCGGCGGCGCCCGCAAACGCCGGATCCGGCGCGAAGCCGGCAAGCTCGGGCCAAGCCGCCGCCAGGCGGCCGAGTGCCGCCATGGCGGCGGCGGCCGGCGAGACGGTTGGTTGGTCGGCCGCCGTCGCCACCGCCTCCAGCCATACCTGAGGTGGCCGGCCGGATTCCGCGCGCTGGAATGCCTCGGCGCTGGCGTGGCGGCGCAGCCGCTTCAGCCAGGCGAGCCGCGCGCCGGGACCGCGATTGCGCTTTTCGAGGTCCGGCGGGGTCTCGGGACGCGCCCCGAAGCAGGCGATCAGGGTCGGTTTCTGGGCTCGCTGCGCGGCGGACACCGCGGCATCGAAGGCGCCGCGGTCGGACAATTCCACCCGACGCACGGCCCAGCCCATGGCAGCGAAGCGGTTGAGAGCCAGGCTTTCGCTGTGTGGCAGGTGGGCGATGACGGTCAGGCGGTTGAGCGGCATGGCGCCGGCGATGGCGGCGGCTTCATGGGTCGCGCCCGCTGCCAGTTCAGCGGCGCCGGCGAACAGCCAGGTGCGGTGGTCCACCAGCGAGCGGCCGAAACGGGCGGCCAACATGCGTTCGGCGAGAGCTGCCCCAACGGCGGCGGCGGTCACCAGGCCTGGCGCCCCAAGGACATCCTCCGCCTCGCCGGGCCAGGTTTCGGTGGCGTCGGCGGCGCGGAAGATGCGGTCGCGGTCGGGCCAGGTCGGGTCGGCGGGATCGGCACGGAGTTGGCGGGGGCTCAGCACAGCGCGGCGTGTGTGCGTCAGTTTGGCGTTCCCGTCATCCGTGCCGCCTTGGCCGGTCAGGCCGCCATATCGAACACCAGCAATTCGGCAGCGTCGTTGGCAGCCACCGTCAGCGCCGTTTCATCGCGCACCGCGGCGCCGTCGCCTTGCGCGAGCGGCATGCCATTCAGCGTTGCCGTGCCGCGCGCCACCTGGACCCACTGCACCCGGCCAGGACGGACCGGGAGCGTGTGGGACTGACCAGGCGCCAGGCGGCCGGCGAAAATGTTGGCGTCCTGATGGATGGTGATGGAGCCGTCGCGGCCCTGCTGCGAGGCAACCAGGCGAAGTCTGCCTTCGATCTCCGTCCCGAAGGATTTTTGCTCGTAGCCGGGCGTCAGGCCTTGTTCGCCGGGCAGCAGCCAGATTTGCAGCAAATGCACCGGGGTATTTGCTGACGCATTGAATTCCGAATGGGTGATGCCGGTGCCGGCGGTCATGCGCTGCAATTCGCCGGGCCGGATTTTCTCGGCGTTGCCGGTGCTGTCCTTATGCGCCAGTTCGCCTTCCAGCACCCAGGTGACGATTTCCATTTCGCGATGCGGATGGGTGGGAAAGCCGGCGCCGGGTGCCACCACGTCCTCGTTTATGACGCGCAATGGTCCCCAGTGCATCTGCGCCGGATCGTAGTAATCGCCGAAGGAGAAGGAGTGCCGGCTATCCAGCCAGGAGATTTTGGTAACGCCGCGCTCGGCGGCCTTGCGTATGCGGATCATGGTGTATCTCCGAGATCGCAGGCAGTAGGTGCCTTTCAAAAACAGAATAAAAGTTCTTTGCTTCTTTCTTTCAAGAAAGAAGGCCTTCCTTCTTTTGCCTGGGTGCCTTGCATCAAGGAACGATCAAAAACTGGCCCAGCCGCCCATCCGGCAGCTCGTAGGTGGTAATCGTGACATCTCGCGCCGGATAGCTGACGTTCCAGGCCCGGAATACCATGCCCCCGCGGTCCTCATGGACGCGTTCGTGCACCGCCAGCGGCGTGCCAAGCGGTGCCAGGCTGTTTTCGTAGTCCTTGACCACGGCAGGATTGAAATAGGATTGCGCGTTTGCATTCAGCCGCGCCATGTCCACGTGGCCGTGCGAGAGATCGTCCAGCATGGCGAGGATCAGGGCGGCGTGTTTGTCTCCAGGGGCGGCGGGATTGATGTTGAATTCAATGCGGGAAATCTGTTCGGCGATCACCCGCGCGGCGCGCGAGGCATCCTGGTTGGTCAGCACCACGACGGCTTCGTGGTCGTCCGGATAGACGATGTTCTCGGAGACAAATCCGGTTTCCTCGCCGCTATGCTCGAAGAAACGGTGGCCGCCCTTGGTGCCGACATCGATGCCGAGGCCGTAGCCGGTGCCCTTGCCGTTGTTCAGTTTGGTTTCCGCTTCCATGGCATCGTACGACGCCGGCGCGAGCAGGGAGCGTTTGATCAGGCTGATATCCCAGAGCGCCAGGTCGTGCGCCGTCATGCCGAGTTCGCCGCTGCCGAAGCTCCAGCCGGGTCTGTCGAGCGGGGCAGGGCGGGGCGGCGAGAACGCGTAACGTTCATAGCCGGTGGGGCCGCCCGGGGGAATGCCGAACGCATTGTAATCGACGACGCTGGTCATATGCAGCGGGGTGAAAATGCGTTGCTGTAATAATTGAAAAAAAGGCTCGCCGGCGGCCTTTTCGGCGATCAGGGCGGCGATGCAGAAACCGGTGTTGGAATATTGCCAGGCCGTGCCGGGCGGGAAATCGAGTTTTTTCTCGCCCCATTTTTCGGCGATGGCAAGCGGCGTGGTCGGCTTGCGGAAGGCGACCGGCGAATAATCCTCCGGCCAGAAATCCTGATAGCCGGCGGTGTGGGAGAGCAGTTCGCGAACGGTGATATCGTTCGCCTGGGTCAATTGCGGCAGGTATTTTGCCACCTTGTCATCGAGCGAGAGCTTGCCTTCCTGCACCAGGAACATGATGCCGGCGACGGTGAATTGTTTGGAGATCGATCCTATGGCGAACACCATGCCGGGTTTCGCCGGCAATGGCGGCGTGATGCGGGCGAGGCCGTAGGCTTGGGTGTAGGTGACCTTGTCGTTCTGCACGATGGCGACGGAAGCGGCGGGCACGCCGGTAAGGCGAAGCGTCTGGTTGGCGGCCGCGTCGACGGCGCTAAAGTCGGCGGCGTGCGCGGAGGTGGCGACCAGAAGAATCGTAACCGCTACGTAAGATTTCATGCAGACCTCGCAAGGAAGAAAGAATCTTCTTTTTCTGAAGAAAAAGAAGCAAAAAGACTTTTGTCTGTTTGGTACGCGCCATTCAGCGCCATGCGCGCGAACCCAACAGACAAAGTTTTTTGCTTCTTTTTTTCAAAAAAGAAGAATCCTTCCTTCCTTATGCGCCCCGCAGTTTCCCCGCAACCTGCGCCACGCGCCGGCCCTGGAATTGCGCGACCTCGAGTTCGTCGGGCGTCGGCAACGCGCTCACGCCGGAGACAGCGCTTGCCCCGTAGGGCGTGCCCGCCTTGAACACGGCCGGGTCGGCGTAGCCCGTCGGCACGATGATCATGCCGAGATGCGCCATCGGATTATAGAGCGTGACAATGGTGGTTTCGTTGCCGCCATGCAGGCTCTGCGTGGATGCGAACGCGGACCCGATTTTGCCATTCATCTTGCCCTGGAACCAGAGCCCGCCGAGGCTGTCGATATAGGCTTTCAGTTCGGCGCTGGGGTTGCCGAAGCGCGTGGGCGTGCCGAAAATAATGGCATCGGCCCAGTCAGCGTCGTCCGTGGTCGGCGCTTCGTACAGCGCGTTCATCCGGTCGGCGGCTTCCTGCCAGCCCGCGGCCTGGGCCATGACTTCCGGGCCGCAGAATTCGCGCGCGCGGCGCAGGCGAACTTCAGCGCCCTCCGCCTTGGCACCCTCGGCGATGGCCTTGGCCAACGCTTCGGTGCTGCCGCCGCGCGAGTAGAACGCGATCAGGATCTTTGTGCTCATGGGGTGAAACTCTCCCGGTTCGTGGGTTTGGCGTGCCCGAAGATGGGGCTGGCCTCCATCGAAAAAACCCGGATAATCTCGACAGTAATCTGCGAGTTTTTCGATGCCTGACATCGGCGACCCGACGCTCGATCAGTTGCGCGTGCTGGCGGCGATTGCCGACACGGGCAGCTTTTCCGCGGCGGCGCGCAAGCTTAAGCGGGCGCAGTCGGTGATCAGCTACACCATGACGAATCTCGAAGCCCAACTCGGCGTCGCGCTATTTGATCGCGGCGGCCGGACGCCGGCGTTGACGGAAGCGGGGCAGGCGCTGCTGGCCGATGCGCGGCGGGTGGCGCAGGGCGTGGATGAGATGCGCGCCCGTGCCATGGCGTTGCGGCAGGGCACCGAGGCTTCGGTGTCTCTGGCGGTGGACGTCATGTTTCCAGTGGCGCGCCTGACCTGTGTGCTCAGGGTCTTTGCCGACACCTACCCGACGGTCGCGTTGCGGCTGCGCATGGAGGCGGTGGGCGGCGTGGCACACCTGGTAACCGATGGCGAATGTCGGCTTGGGCTCTCCGGCTGGGCTGGTAATCTTGGGGATGTGCTGCGCGCGGAAGCGGTAGGCAGCTTGAGGCTCGTGCCGGTGGCGGCGCCCTCGCACCCGTTGGCGGCAATGGCAGAGGTGCCGCCAGGAGGCACCCGCGAGCACACCCAGCTTGTGCTCACCGATGCGAGCCGTCTGACCGACGGCCAGGATTTCGGCGTGCTTTCGTTGCGCACCTGGCGGCTCGGCGATCTCGGCGCCAAACATGCGCTGCTGCTGGCCGGATTCGGCTGGGGCAACATGCCCGAACATCTGGTGGAGGATGACATTGCCGCCGGGCGTCTGAAGCGCCTCAGACTCGCGGAAATGCCGCACACGCCCTACACGCTTATCCTGCTGCGGCGGGCGGACGTAAGGCTCGGTCCCGCGGCGGCGTGGCTGTGGGACAGGCTGCGGTCGTCAGTCGCCGCGCCTTCGCGCGAAGCCGCTGGCGGCCGGCAATCGGACGCCTATCAATGACCGATATGCAGCAGCCAGAGTTGCGCGATGTCTTCCGTGCCGTCCGCGCCGCGCACGGCGCGCAATTCGGCGATCGCCTGGCGCTTGTTGCCCGCGCGTAAATAGGCAATGCCGAGATCGAGCTTGGCATCCTCGGGATGACGCAGATCGTCCTTCTTCATGGCCTCGATCATGAGCGGAATGCCCTTGTCGAACATGCCATAGGACACATAGGTTTCGCCCAATTGCAGCATCCGGTTGCCATCGCGGTCGGTGGCGACGTCCGCCTCCTGCTTGTCCAGCGTCGCCCTCATATCGTTGTAGGTTTTGTCGACGAGGTTCTTGAGGCGGAGTTCGCGGGCGGCGTCCGCGCCATTGCCGAACAGGCCGCCGGCGTAGGATTTGTCGACGATTTCCTTGGCCTCGCCTGGCAGCTTCGCCTGCACCGCCAGTTCGGCCATTTCCATCGCGTCGCTCGACGAATTGACGAGGTTGAGGGCGAATTCCAGGCGATAGACCTCGAACAGCAGGCGGTCGGAGAAGTCCGACTTCGCACGCAATGTATCGATAACGTTACGCCAATAGTCCGGCTTCTGATAGTAATAGACGAGTTGCTTGATGGTGCCGAGCGCCGCGGTGTTGTCGTGATCGTTTTTCTGGCAATTATAGAGCAGCAGCAGATCATTCTCCGCCGGCGTGCGTCCGGCGCGCATTTCGGCCGCCACCACCTGCTTCTGCAATTGTCCCGCGGCCTTGTAATTCTTCGAAAGATACAGCGCCTGGATCTGCAAGGTCCGCATTTCCGGCGCGGTGCCGCCGGCCTTGAAATATTTTGCAACCCAGTTGACCGTCGCCGGGTAGTCGTGGGCCTTGTAGGAGAGGGCGGCTTCCGCCTGGTAGATGCGCACCTGTTCGGACGCCGCAACCTGGCCGGTAGCAAGCAGGCGCTGGTAGGCGGCGGCCTCCGTTGCGGTGTCACCGGACCGCTCCGCGATGGCGGCGCGCGTCTGCTCGACCAGGTAGGTTTCGTGCGGGGTCTTGCCCGGCACCGCATCCGCCTGGCGAACGAAATTCATCGCCTGGGGGTAGCGGCCGGCGCGCATGGCGGCGAGGGCGCTTTGCAGCGGCTTGCCGAGGGCGGGCCGCACTTCGTCGGCAAGCGCGGTGTGATATGAGCCTTGAGCAAGCAGCACGCCAGCCAGCAGGGCGACCACGGTAAGATTACGCAACTTCATCGATCACATCCTGCGCCTGAAACGATCCGCCCGCCGTTGCCGGCGGGCGAACCCGAAAGTCCGGGGCGCGGCAACGGCGTCAGTAGCCGCCGACCACGCCGAGTTTCTTCACCCCCAGCCGCTGCGCGTCCGCCATCACGTGCGCCACAGCACCGTAGGTCGCGAGCTTGTTCGGCTCCAGATGGATTTCCGGCTGCGATTCCTCCGGCTGCAAGCCGACGCCGCGCAGGTCGTTCACCAGATCCTGCTCGGTCGCGACGGTGTTGCCGTCCCAGGTGATGGTGCCGTCGAAATCCACGATGATGCGCACGACCGGTGGCGGCACCGGTGGCGGCGGCGGGTTGCCCACCGGCAGATCCATCTTCACCGCGTGCGACTGGATCGGAATGGTGATGATCAACATGATGAGCAACACCAGCATCACGTCGATCAAGGGGGTGGTGTTCATTTCCACCACCACATCCGGATCGCCGTCACCGCCGGAAGAGCCTACGGACATACCCATTCTATCAGTCTCCGGTCAGCCGTGTGGCGGCGGTTGCAGGATGAAAGCCACTTTGGCAATGCTGGCGCGCTGCAACGCCGCCACCACCTTGCCGACGAACTCGTAACGGCCATTCAGGTCGCCGCGAATATGCACTTCCGGCTGCGGCACGATCACCGCCGCCTTGTCCAGCTTCTTCTGCAGCTCATCAATGTCCTTCACTGGCTGGTCGTTCCAGTAATAGTCACCGTCCTTGGTCACCGCGATAATGATGTTCTGCGGCTTGGTCTGGGTCGGCTGGTTGCGATCCTTGGGCAGCTCCACAGGAATGGTGTGGGTGACCACCGGAATGGTGATCAGGAAGATGATCAGCAGCACCAACATCACGTCGACCAGCGGCGTGGTGTTGATGGCCGATACGACTTCGTCCTCGTCCCCGCCTTCGGCGGGGCCGACGCTCATTGCCATGGTTTCAGGCCGCCTTTGTCGCCGCCGGCGTGGCACCCACGGTCACCCGGCTGCCGGAGAGCAGAACGGAGTGCAGGTCGCTGCCGAAATTGCGGATCTTCTCGAGCGCCGTCTTGTTGCGGCGGACCAGGAAGTTGTAGCCGAGCACGGCCGGCACCGCGGTCGCGAGACCGATCGCCGTCATGATCAGCGCCTCACCCACCGGACCCGCAACCTTGTCGATCGAGGCCTGGCCGGCGATGCCGATGGCAGTCAGCGCGTGGTAGATGCCCCAGACCGTGCCGAACAGACCGACGAACGGCGCGGTGGAACCAACCGTGGCCAGGAAGGCAAGTCCGCCCTGCAGGCGCGAATTGATCGCGTCCACGGCGCGTTGCACGCTCATGGTCACCCAGGTGTGCAGGTCGATCGAGTCGGTCAGCGCGCCGTCATGATGCTCGCTGGCGGAAAGGCCGCTTTCCGCAATGAAGCGGAACGGGCTGGTCTCCTTCAGACGTGCGACGCCCTCACGCACCGAATTGGTTTTCCAGAAATCGCGCGCGGCGGTCTTCGCGGCGCCAAACACGCGGCTTTGTTCGATGAACTTGGTGATCATGATGTACCAGGTGCCGAACGACATGATCGCCAGGATGATCAGCGTGCTGTGGCTCACCACGTCGCCGGTATGCCAGAGCGCTGCGAGGCCATACGGATTCTCGACTGTCGCGGTGCCGTTGCCCTGGTCGGTGGCGGCCGGCGCGGCGCCATTATCCGGGCCGGGTGGCGCGCCGGCAGCGCTCTGATCGGGGGCGCCCGGTGTGCCGGGGGCGGCCGGCGTGGCGCCTGGTGAGCCTGGGGCACCGGCGGCCGTCGGTGCGCCCGGAGCCGGCGTGCCGGCGGTCGGCGTGGCGCCCGGGGTGGTGGCGGCCGGCGCGCCAGGCGTGGCGGGCGCCGGAGCAGGGGTTGCCTGCACCGGGCTTGGCGGCACCGCCGGTGCCTGCGCGTGCAGGGCGACGGGGGCGATGATTGCGGCACCGAGCGCGAGGACCGCCGCGAAGGCCAGTTTATTATGCTTCTTCATAGTCTCTCCTTTAGCGGCACCGGTGCGCAGGGGCACCCGGGCCAAATCATGGGTGACAGTCGAGGACGGCACGCGGCTCACTCCGGCGCCTGGAAGGTAACGATCCACTGATGTTCCTCGCGCTGCGGCACGCCGCCGCGCGTTGCAGGGCGATAGCGGGGCGGATTGCCGCCGGTGAGCCATGCCATGGTCGCCTGGGCGAACGCCGCACCGCCGCTTGCATTGACGACGCGGCAGTTGCTCGGGCGGCCGTCCGTTTCGATAACGCAGTCAACCGTGACGCGGCCGTTCCGCTGACTGTCCTGGTATTGATCCGGGTATTCAGGGGCACGTGCGCCGCCGACGATATTTGCCGGGCTGAACCGTACCTCCGGCACCGGTGCCGGCCTCGCCACTGGCGGCGGCGGCGGCGTGTTGGAGTGAATCACCTGGGTGATGGCGTTGGTCACGGTCGGTGTCACCGGCAACTGAATGTCCGGCGGCGGCACCACGGATTGCGGCGGCGGCGGCGGCGCCAGGTCGGGCGGCGGCGGGGGAGGCGGCGGCGGCGGCGGCGGTTCCACCGTCTTGATCACCTTCGTGAGGATCGGGGCCGCCAGCTTCTCAATCGTATTGGTGCCAAGAACGACCACCAAATAATAGATCAAGATGATGTGCAGCAGGGCAACGATGGCGAGCCCGGGCAGGTTACGCCACGGGCTCTTTTGTTGCTCCAAATAATTCATCGTCTGGGCCCTCCCATGCGGTCCCGCTTCCTTTCGTCCAAGAGCTCCGATGTACCTGCGCGGCCATGCGCATCGGCCGGCACCGCCTGTTCCAATTCAGGCAATTGCCGCGCCGCGCCCCGCGTGACTTCACCATGAACCGCCGAAACGCGCCAGCCAAGCTCCGCGCTCATGGCCGTCGCCGCCTCGGTGACCGCGGCGATCGACGCCGCCCGCGCCGCTTCGCCCGCATAGACGCTGGCCGATGCAATGCCGAGTGCCGCGCGTACCCCGCCGTCGGCGCCGCGTACCGGCGCCGCGATAACGCAAATTTCAGGTTCGCTGCCGCCGTCATCCACAACCACCGGCGCGGCGTCCTGCGCCAGTGCGGCCCCGAGGGCGCTCCCGGCGGCGGCGAGGCGATCGCCGGCACTCAGGCTTGGCAGAACGCGCCGCCGGCCGGCGACGCGATCCGCAACCAACACATTTTCGCCATCACGCACGGCGAGGACCGCGACATCGCCAGTCGTCGCCGCAAGCGTTTCCAGATAGGGGCGGCCCAGTCGCGCGAGGCTGATCTGTCCGCGCGCCAGGGAGCCAAGCTCCAGCAGCTTCGGGCCGAGCGAATAGCCGCGGCGTGGCGTCACGTTGAGATAGCGCCGCTCCAGCAAGGTGGTCGCCAACCGGTGCACCGTGCTGCGGGAAAGACCAAGCTGGCGGGCAATGGCACTGAGCGCCACCGGTCCGTCCGCTACCTGCTCCAGCACGTCGAGGCCGCGCACCAGGGTTTGACTGGCCGGCGACGCGCCAGGCGACAACCCTTCGGCAGGGGACGGGTCCCGGTCTAGATCCATTATGTGGGGGGCTATTCCATATAGTGGGAAGGGACGCAACAAGCAGGTTATAATTTTTTGTGATCACGGTCGCGCTATCCCGCCTCTGACGGCCGCGGCCCGGCTTGTCCAGTCCCCCTGGCGGAAAGCTGACGAAACTTCGCGCTTGCGCTACTTGTTGCCGCAATATTGGTCGTAGGAATAACTGATCGCGCCAGTGGGATCGACCGCACCGCTTTTCGTCTGAATGCCGCTTTCGGCAACCTTGCCGTTGCGCACGATCGCGAAGAAGGGCTGCAATCCGAGATAGTGCCGTGTGCTGTCCTGGTAGTTCACGTGGCCGCATACCAGCGTGCCCCCGGCCGGCCCAGGCTTGGACCAATCAAATTGCCAAACCGTGGTCTGAGGCAAAACCATCATGCGCCCGAGGGACGCGACGATGCTTTGCTGCAGGTTCGTCGATACGGACCCGGGTTCCGCGGCGGCGGCAAGCAGAAGCGAGACAAGGGTGAGCAGCAAACGGCGCATGGGGGCGGGCAATAGCGAAGCGGGAAGCGCAGCGCCAGAGGCCAGCAAGCCTCCGCCCCAACCGGTTTGACTTGCAAGAGAGCGGTTGAGGCGCCACTCTACTCCACATGATCGTGCGCTATCGCCAGACGCTTGACATGACACCGGCAGGAGAATTCCTGCCCCGTCCGTCTGCACTCGGCTGGACCGCGAAAGTCGGCATCGTCGCCACGCTGATTGCGGTTGGCGCCGGTATTGCCGTGGCGGCGGCGCTGTTCCTGTGGATTGCCTCCGTACTTCTGCCCGTCGCGCTGGTTGCGGCCGCGGTCGCCTACGTCGCCTACCGCGTTCAGCCGCGCGGGGTCTGAGAGCCCGTCCGTACAGTCTACTCTGGCGGCTATCTGGCGGCGATTTCCTGTGCTCCGGTGCTCACGGCCCAAACGGCCGCTCCGCTCCGGTGGTCGCAAATCGCCGCCACCCGACTCGCTAGAGCGACTTTCCGGACGGGCTCTGAGGAAGATTTCCCGGGCCGGTTCGACGTGAGAAAGGTTTTTGTTCTTTTTTGAAAAAAAGAACCGAAAAACTTTGCTTCGTTTTCACCTCGCCGCGAATTTACCAAAACCTGCTTGCCAGGCCGGATGCATTCGTGGATGCATCGATCTCCGGCGCACCCGATTCGGCTGTGAGGTCGCGTGAATAATCTTGCCCCGCTCTCCGCCTTGCGCCGTCCCTATGCGGCGGAGAACGCGCGTTACGATATGCTCCTGGAAATCCTGCATGAGCGGGTAACCACACGCGAATTCGACCGCGGCTACATCATGCCGCGCACGCATATCGAAATGGTTCTCGATGCCGCGGCGCCGGCGCCCTCGGGCGCCAACGCGCAGCCCTGGCATTACGTCGTCGTTACCAATACCCGCACCAAACGCATCATCGCCGACCACGTGGCCGCCGAACAGGCGCGCCGCGCCACCGCCACCGGCCGCTTCCACGCCATCGATTACAACGCCATGGGCCATGCCCCGGGCTTCATCGTCGTGGTGTTCGATCCGCGCATGACCTGGGCCTTTCCCGGCCTCATGGAAGGTTCCGAACTCGATCAACCGTACCACGCCAATTCGGAACGCGTCCTGCTGCAAAGCATCGCCGCCAGCACCATGGCGGCGCATCTTGCGGCGACGTCACTCGGCTACCAGACCTGGTGGGTGTCGGCGCTCGGCTACGAGGAGGCGCAGACGGCCATCGCCCGCGAATTGGGCATCCCATCCGACCTGCGCATCACCGATTTCTTCCTGTTCGGCCCCAGCCTGCTGCCGCCCACGCCACGCTGGAAGAAAAGCCGCGCGCAAATCGCGCACTGGGACAAGTTCGACATGACGAATTTCCGGACCGTCGAGCAGATCGACGATTGGATCAGCGAACTCAAACAGAATGCACTCGAAGGCGCCGATATGAAGCAGCTTCGATAACAATCGGGCAGGGAGAATCCGCGAGGATTTCGCGAACTTTTAGAATCCCAGGCGATGGCGCACTTCATCCGCGGCCGCCT
>DATJOH010000039.1:0-2164 GCA_035507235.1 Acetobacteraceae bacterium | reverse complement strand
CCGACACTGCCGATTCGTTCCCCGGCATCTTCCCCGGCATCGTGATCGTGCCGCTCCTGCTTCCGTGGGGATACCTCTGGAAGACCTACGTGACCACGCCCGGCGACCGGTGGCGATAGCTACTCACCCTGATGCATTTTCTCGACCAAGCCGTAGGGCGTGCTCCAGCACGCCGGCGCTTACTATAATAGCAAAAGTTCTTTGCTTCTTTCTTTCAAGAAAGAAGATTCTTCTTTTCTGAAGAAAAGAAGCAAAAGACTTTTATCTGTTACGCACGGCACAGATCGCGCCTATTTTGGCCAGAAGGCGCGAGCCAGGAGCAAAAGTTTTTTGGTTCTTTTTTTCAAAAAAGAACACTTCCTTCCCTTGCCTGCCCTACAGACTTAGCCCCCGCACCGCATCCGCAAGCGCCTTGCGCGCAGAATCCTGGTCCTGTTGCGCGGCGGCAATTTCACCGCGCAGCGTCGCCAGCCGGGTTTCGTCCGCATCCAGCGACGCCAGCAATTTGCCGTGCAGGTCGCCGGGTCCCGCGACAACCTGGAGATTGCTGCGAATGCGCTCCTCATCGCCATCGATCGAGGTTTTCTCGTCGTTCAGCCGCGCCAGTGCCGCCTCTTTTGCCGCCACGGTGTCACGCAGCGCGAACAGCCCGCGCAGTTTGTCCTGGGCGTCCGGCGAGAGATTGCCGTCGCTCAGCACCAGCGTCACCAGGTAGCTGTTCAACTCGCCATCATCCAGCAAGCCATCTTCCGAACTCACATCATGGTCGGCATAGGCGGTGAGGTGTCGTGTTTCGCCCGCCTTCAGGTCGATAGGCACACGCCAGGCGTTGGCGGTTTCCTCTTCGCCCTGCGGCATGCCGCCTTGCACCGAAAATTTCGCGTCCGGCATCTTAGCGAAATCCACGAGCACGCGCCGCGCTTCCTTCACCGGCGCGGTGAGCGTCACGTCATAGACGGTGCGCAAGCGTGTTGAACGATGCAGCACGCCGTTCGCAATGGTCACGTGCAGCAATTGCTTTGGCGCGGCGGAAAGGTTGCGTGTTGCGGTGGTACGCAAGTCCTGAGCATAGCCCAGCAGCCGCGATTCCCCAACGGGCAGGCCGCCGATCCGCGCGTCGCCGGCGAACGCAACACCCTTCGCGGGGTCGGACGTATACAGCGTCATTGCGCCGGCCGGCAGGCTGGCGGTGCCATCATTGGTAAGGCGCAACGCCGCCACCGGACGCGTGGAATCGGCTTCCAGCCAATCCACCTGTTCGGCCGCCATTTGCCGATCCAGGATCGGCACGTTGGCGGTATGGCCGCGCGCCAGATCCACCGGCGTCGCGATATGAAAAACCGTGTCGATCGGCGTTTCGGTCGAAGCGGTTTCCGTAGCCGGCGCTGCGAGCGTAAACGGCCTGGCTGCGACCGGCGTCGGTGCTTCCATCGCGTCCTCGGCCTGACCGGCGCTCATGCCCGTGGCACTATTTTCGGTGCGAAAGCGGTGCAGCATCCCGTGCTGGACGCCGCCAAACGGCGGAGCATTGACTGCGATCGCCCGCTCATCCGCACCCGGCAAAATCCGCCCCAGCACTTCCACCGGCACATCCGGCCGGTTCGCGTAATAGACGTCATAGATTGCCTGGTGGAACGTCACCGGATTGCCGGCATGCAAGGTCAAATCGACGCCTTTCCAATCGGTGGCGCTCTGGTTCTCCAGCACCGCCCACCCCTGCACGCGCGCCTTGTCGCCGCCCGCGGCAGGCAGCACCACGCGGTAGGAGGGTTTCCACAGCGGCGTCGCCACCACGTAACCGACATCCACGGTGCGCGTGCCCTCGCCATTGCTGCGTAACGTCAAATGCCGCGTCGTGGCGGCGCTTTGCAGCCGCGCCGCGTCCAGCGCCGCGCCAACCCGCGCCTCCAGCGACTCATCCGTCAGCTTCACGCTCTCCGCATCCTCCAGCACGAACTGCCGGAATCCATCCTCGGTCAGCAGCGTCACCCGCGTGCGACTGGCGGCTTGCCCTGGCGGCGGCGGCGGCAGCGGCTCGCTGACCACGCTGACGATCTTGCCCACCATCGAAGCGGGTCCGGAAACATCCACTTCCTCGCCGCGCAGGCTGGTCAGGAGATCGGCCGGCGAATTGAGCGTATCGAGGGAAAAGGGAACGCTGGAG
>DATJOH010000038.1:0-3797 GCA_035507235.1 Acetobacteraceae bacterium | reverse complement strand
GGAAGGTGCTGTGGCCGTCCTTGAGGCGCAGCGTCATGAAGCCGCCGCCGCCGATATTGCCGGCGGCCGGATAGACGACGGCGAGCGCGTAGGCGGCGGCAACGGCGGCATCGACCGCGTTACCGCCCTGCCGCAGAATGTCCGCGCCGACATCGGACGCAATGTGCTGCGCGGTGACCACCATGCCCCTGGTGCCAACCACGGGCGCCGGGTCCGCGGCGCGGGCAGCGGTGGCAACAAGCAAAGCCAGGCAGATAAACAGGCGCATGCATGGGGCTCCGGGTGTAGGCGGCCATGATGCCGGCTTGGAAGCGTGAACGCCATGCGCGTCAGTGATTGAGACCTGCCACGTAAGGCGAAAGGGAGAACAGGAAAAAAGGACTTCTTTTCTGAAGAAAAGAAGCAAAAGACTTTTATCAGTGCGTCCAACAGCCCGTCCAATCGGTGGATTCGGATGCCAGCCGCAACGGATAAAAGTTTTTTGGTTCTTTTTTTAAAAAAGGAACTGCTTCCTTAACGCTTGGCCCCGCGCCGTCTTTCGCGGCCAGTCTATCACAGCCGGACTGCGGCGCTTATCGCCCGCGCCTGCACCTGCGGGATGGGAACCGTGCGATCGCCAATGTCGATCGCGCCGATCAGAGAGCGTCGATCGCCTTGGCGAGCGCGACGTCGCGCTGGGACAGTCCGTCGACATCGTGGGTGCTCAGCGTGATAGCCACCTGGTTCCACACATTGGACCATTCGGGATGGTGGTCGTGTTTTTCGGCCAGCAGCGCCACGCGGCTCATGAAGCCCCAGGCCTCGGAGAAACTGGCGAATTTCCAGGCGCGATGAATGGCATCCCGGTCCTCCAGCCTCTGCCAGAACGGCAGATCGCGCGCCAAATCGTCACGCGCCGCATCGCTCAGGCGTTCCACCATGCTACCCCTCCCTTTCGTCGCTTTGAGGTCACGCCATGCCAACCTACACGACCGCGCCGACGGAGGAAGATATCCACGCCATGGCCGAGGCGGCGCTTTCCGCCATGCCCGCGCAATTGGCGGCGCATATCCAGAATGTCGCAATCCTGGTGGAGGATGTGGCGGACGACGAAACGCTGGACGACATGGGCATCGAATCGGCCTGGGAGCTGACCGGCCTCTATCGCGGCGTGCCCCTCACCCATCGCAGCGTAAGCGATCCGCCGCCGTTTCCGGACACGGTGCATCTCTACCGGGAGCCGATCCTGCTGGAATGGATCGAGACCGGCGAGGACCTTCGCCGGCTGGTGGCGAGCGTGCTGGTGCACGAAATTGCCCACCATTTCGGCTTTTCGGATGCCGAAATCGAGCGGATTGAGGAAGAAATGAGCTAAGTTATAATCAGCCATGTTGCTACCGCATTTGTGCATTGCAGCAATCTCGCTGCACGCAAGCACTGGTGCGGTGTAAAAGTTTTTTCAGCGGCGCCGCTTTGGCCGCGTCGCTTTTTGGACGTTTCCTCCCTAAACTTGGCGGTCCTTTGTGGCCGCCTTTTCTTTTTCAGGCTGGACTTTTCCTAGGGCGAAGCTGGCAGAATCCGTCGGTAGAGATGCCACGTGGCATGGCCCAAAATGGGTAGCACCAGTGCCAGGCCGACCAGGAACGGCGCGGCGCCCACTACCAGAAGGCCGGTCACGGTCAGGCCCCAGACAGCCATTTCGCGCGGACTGGTCCGCACCGCGGTCAGCGAGGCGCCGATCGCTTCAGCGAGGGTGACCTGCCGGTCGAGCAGCAGCGGGAAGGAAATGGCGCTGAGGCTGAAGGCGACCATGGCGAACACGAAACCGACCGCGCAGCCCAGCAGGACCATCGCCTGGCCCGTACCGGTCAGCAGCACGCCATGGGCGAAGGCGCCGAAGGTGGCCAGATGCGCGGGGCCCAGCGTCACGCGGTAGATCATCTCCGCGGCCATCAGCCAGACGGCAAAGAGCGCGAGCAGGATGAGCCCAAGGCCGAGGATCGCGCCGATGCCCGGCGAGCGGAACGCGTCGAAGGCGGTGAGCCAGGTGACCTCCCTGCCCTGCTCCCGCTGGCGGCTCATTTCATAGAGACCGGTGGCGAAGAGCGGCCCGAGCAGCGCGAAGCCGGCGAGCAGCGGAAACAGCATGTGCAGCATGTTGGCGCCGATCGCGAAGCGCCACAGCGCCAGGCCCGCCAGCGGGTAAACGACGCAGAGAAAGATCACGTCGCTGCGCACGGCGAGGAAATCGCGCGTGCCGGCGGCGAGCGCCAGGCGCACATCGGCGAGCGCAATAGGACGAATTGCCGGCAGGGCGCCGGTGGCGCGCGGCAACGGCGGCGGCTGGTGTGCCACGCTGTCCAGGCGGAACGCAGCCCACTGGAACGGGTGACGAATGACGGCGGCTTTTTCCACGGTCGGTCTCCCTTCAATTTATCGTAGACGGTTGGAACCCGGTCTATTGCTGGATATAGGCGGCCGGCGCTTCCCTGCTTCCTCTAGCAGTTTCACGTGTTCGGGAGAAGCGGCAAACCGCCCTTGACGTTTTGACGCAACTGTTCGCGGCCACCGACGTTATTTCGCTGCGCGTGGTTCAAAATACCGCGCTGTAGAATCCATGCTGATTTGATGGAGGATGGCATGCGAAGATTTATGTACGCCGGCATTGCCGCGCTGCTGGTGACGAGCGGCAGCGCGCTGGCACAAAGCGAAACGGAAACCACAACGACCACGACCGGACCTGCTGTCGTTGCGCCACCGGCACCGGTGCCGCCGCCGCCGGTCGGAACATTGGCGCAAGAACGCACCACCCGTTCGGTGGATGCGTACGGCAACCAGGTGGTTTCGCGACAGACGACCTACCGCGATCCGACAGGCGTGGCGCGCGATACCCAGACCACCACAACGACGCCCGCGATACCGCCGCCACCGGCGACGACAACGACAACAACGACGGAAAGCACCACTACCGGTCCGCAATACTAAGGAGCAGCAACCATGACGCTTAAGAAATATCGCCTGAGACGCCTGCTGCTCACCACGGGCTTGCTGGCTGGGACCGCGATGGTGGCAGCGTGCGGCGATGATACGCCGCCGCCCGTGACGACCACCACGGAACGGACGACAACCACGACGGCAGCGGTACCGCCGCCAATGATGGCGCCGCCGCCCGGCAGTACGACGACAACGACGACCCACACTGAGGAGCCGGCGCCGCAGTAATCGGCCGGTTCGGCGGGGCGCCGCTTTCGCGGCGCCCCGTAAAGTCGGCCGGTTCGCGGCCGCAACCATCAACAGGAGCACAAGATGCGAATTCTTCTCGGCGCGGCCGCAGTCGCGCTGGCGCTAAGCAGCGGTGTCGCCACGGCGCAAACGGCGACGGATACGACCAGCCAGACAACGACGACCATGGCGCCGGCGCCGGTAACGCCACCGCCGCCCGGCACGCTCGCAACCGAGCACGAATCACGCCGCGTCGACGCCTACGGCAATCAGACCGATAGCAAATCGACGAGCTATCGCGACAGCAACGGTGTCGCCGAGGACACAAAGACAACCACAACCATGGCGCCGCCGCCACCGCCCCCGACCACCACAACAACGACGACGGAAAGCACCTCCACGGAGCCGCATTGATCGGTAGCTGACGGCGTGGGTGACACATCTTTTTCGTAACCGCCCAGGTAAGGCGAAAAGGGGAAAAGGCAAGAAAGCACTTCTTTTCTGAAGAAAAGAAGCAAAAGACTTTTTTCAGTGGCGTCCGGCAGCCGGTCCAAATGGGGGCTTCGGAGGCTGCCGAAACGGATAAAAGTTTTTTG
>DATJOH010000037.1:0-7057 GCA_035507235.1 Acetobacteraceae bacterium | reverse complement strand
GGGTGCGGCGGATTGGGCGGTTTGCTTGCATCGGCGGTTCCGGTTCCCGCCCACAAAACACGGAAAAGGTTGCCGGATGGTGCATCCGGCCAGTGCGGAGGGTGAGCCATGCGGATTGAGCGGGTGGGACAGCGGGTCGTGGCCGGAAGAACCGCGCGGGCCGCCAAGAATGAAGGCTTCGGCGCGCTGCTGGATGCGCCGGCGGCCGACGGCAATGAAGCGGCGCGCGAGGCGGCCGAGGCCGCCCCCGCCGCCGCGCTGACCGGCCTCATGGACTACGATACGGCGCTCGACGCGGTGAAGGCGGACCGCCAGGCGCGCAGCCACGGCAAGGCGATGCTGCAGGCCCTGGGGTCGCTGCAAGTGGGGCTGCTGGGCTGGGAGGAGGATGACGCGCGGCGGACGCTCGCAGATCTCGCGGCCCACATGCCGGAGGCGGACGACCCCGTGCTCAAGCTGATTTTGCGCGAAATCGGCGTCCGCGCCGCCGTGGTGCTGGCGCGCTTCCCCAATTAGCAAGATATTTCAGTTATTTGAAGCTTATCGCGAAATGCTTGGCGCAACGCCGCGCCGCATCTATAAGCCGCGCCAGACGACTGGGGCCGGCCATCTCAGACGGTGGCGCCGCCCTTACGACAGGGAACGGCCCGACGATGATGCTCACGCTGCCACCGGACTATGTCCCCTCGGACAGCGAGGAGTTCATGAATCCCCTGCAAGTGGAGTATTTCCGGCAAAAGCTGCTGCGCTGGCGGGCCGACCTGCTGCGCGATGCGGACGGGACACTGGCCAGCCTCTCCGAAGGCGGCATACATGAAGCCGACGTCACCGACCGGGCCAGCGTGGAGACCGACCGCGCCCTGGAACTGCGCACGCGCGACCGTGCCCGCAAATTGATCAGCAAAATCGATCAGGCGCTCATCCGGGTGGAAAACGGCAGCTACGGGTTCTGCGAAGAGACCGGCGAGCCGATCGGGCTGAAGCGGCTGGAGGCGCGGCCGATCGCCACCCTGTCGCTGGAGGCGCAGGAGCGTCACGAGCGGATGGAGCGTGTGCACCGGGGCGACTAGCGGGCGTCGGCGAAGGAAAAGGAAGGTCTTCTTTTTTGAAAAAAAGAAGCAAAAAACTTTTGCTCATGGCTCCCGGCCACCCGGGCTACCGCATGGAAGCGCGGTGCCGCCCGCAACAGAAAGAAGTTTTTTGGTTCTTTTTTTCAAAAAAGAACATCCTTTCTTCCGCTTTCAGAACGGCAGCAAAATATCCAACGCCTGCTGCCCATAACGCGGCGTTTGGATGTTCGTAAGCTGGCCCTTGCCGCCGTAGGAAATCCGCGCTTCGGCCATGCGGTCATGGCTTACCGTGTTGTCGCTCGCGATGTCCTGCGGGCGGATGACGCCGCTGACTTCAAGCACGCGCAATTCGCTGTTGACCCGCATTTCCTGCCGCGCAACCACCACCAGATTGCCATTCGGCAGCACCTGGGTGATGACGCCGGCGAGCCGCAGATCCACGGTTTCGTTGCGCTTGATTGTGCCGGTGCCACCCGCGGTGCTGTTGCTTGTGGTGGAGACGAGGCTCGACGGGTTCACCGCCTTTGACAGCAGTTTCGGCAGCGCGGCTTCCAGGCCGAGCATGTTGGGCATGCCCATCGACTCGCCACCGTTCTGAACCTCGCTCGAGGCGTTTTCCACATCAGCCGTGTCCGTCGTGTTGACCAGCACGGTCACGATGTCGCCGACCTGGGCGGCGCGCTCATCCTTGAAGAAGGCGCGGCTGCCGGAGCGCCACAGGCTCGCCGCCTCGGTCGGCGCGGGTTCGGCGTGGGGCATCGGCATGGTGATTGGCCGCCATGTCGGTGCCGCGGTGGGATCGGAGGGCGGCGTCATCGGTGGCGGGCGGCCAATGTTGGAAAGCCGATCGAGCGCGCCGCAGGATGCAAGGCTCAGCGTGACGGCGGCAACGGATGCGAGGCGCACGAAGTGAACCGTCTGGGGCGCGAAATGTTCGCGCGGATGCAGGGGGGGATGCCGCGGGGGCCCGGCGTTGTTCATTGTGCCGCGAGCTCGATCGGGGCATGGGCAGGATTGACGCGAACCTCGCCGTCGCCGCTGACGGTCGCCAGGATCACCACCTTGGAGCTGGGGTTCTGAATGCGGATCGTTTCACCAAGACTGCCGTCTTCCAGGGCGATGCCTTGTGCGGCAAGCGAAATGGCACCGCCGTCGAGATGCATCGCGACCGTGCCGCCACGGGCGACCAGGATGGGGCGCATGATGTCCGCGCCGGTGAGCGGTTCACCGGGGGGGACATCGTGGCGGAGTGCCTGTCCCACGGCGGCGGCGGCACCGATCGCCATATTGCCTCGCAGCAGGCTTGCGCGCAGGCGCGCGGTATGAAGGTCTTCCGCCGTCAGAACGACGCCGCGACCCATGCGGTGATCAAGTACGGCTGCTTCCACCATGGCGGCGACCTGGCCCGACAGGCGGGCGCGCAGGGTTGCCATGCCGGGCGCGGAGACGTTGAGCACGGCAGTGAAGCGGCCGCTTGCCGGGTCGAAACTGGCTTCCGTAACGTCGGTGTCGGCGACGCTGCCCTGCGGCAGCAGCGGCGCATCGAAGCCTGGCAGAGAAATGTCGCCGTCGCTGGGCGCGCCGGCCGTTACGAGGGCGGCGCGCAATTTTTCCAGCACCAGGGAGTACGCAAGGCGTATCCCGGCGCGTTCGAGTACGACGCGTTCGGCGCCGGTGTCGGGGCGCCAATCGACGCTGTAATCGCGGGCGATGGCGGCGAGCTGCGGTGCTTCGACGATAATGCGCTGGCCCGGCGCTGGCGCGGGGCCGAGCACGCGATCCGGTGCGGGCGCGATATCATTGAACAGGTCCGAAAGATGCACGGTGGCGCCGGTGACCTGCTGGTAATCCTTCAGCGTTGCCGCGTGCGTGCCGCCGGCGGCGAGTGCCAACAGGATGGCGCCGAGCGCCGCGCGGCGCCAGGCGGGCGTGGACGGCGCGGCCGCCGATGCGTGGCGATACAGGGTGGCGAACCAGCGAAGCTGCCGCAAACTCATGGCGATGCGCATGGGAATACCCTCAGCGAAGGTTGGTAAGCGTTTGCATCATGTCGTCGGACGCGGTGATCACTTTGCTGTTCATTTCGTAGGCGCGTTGCGCGGTGATCAGGTTGGTGATTTCGGTGACGACATTGACGTTGGAGGTTTCGATAAACCCCTGCATGACGCTGCCGAAGCCCGGGGAGCCGGGGGTGCCGGTGACAGCGTTGCCGGAGGCCGCGGTTTGCAGAAAAAGATTATCGCCTTGGGCGTCCAGACCGGCTTCGTTCGGAAATGCCGCCAACTGGAACTGGCCGAGTGTCGCCGGCGCGGTCTGGCCGGAAATCGTTGCCTGCACCTGGCCTGACGCATTCACGCTGACGCTGACGGCGTTGGTCGGCACCACGATGCCAGGTGCCACGGGGTAGCCGTCGGCGGTTACGATCGTGCCGTCCGGTGCCAAGGCGAATGTGCCGTCGCGTGTGTAGCCGGTGTCACCGCTGGGCAGTGTCACCTGGAAATAGCCGTTGCCCTGAACGGCCATGTCCAGGTTATTGCCGGTCTGCTGCAGATTGCCCTGCTCGTCGATACGATAGATGGCAGCGGTCTTTACCCCGAGGCCGATTTGCGCACCGGACGGCACGATGGTGCCGTTGTCCGAGCTGTTCGAACCGACGCGGCGCAGATTCTGATAAATCAGATCCTGGAATTCGGCGCGCTGGCGCTTGAAGCCGGTGGTGCTCATGTTGGCGATATTGTTCGATATCACCTCCACGTTCGTCTGCTGGGCCTGCATGCCGGTGCCGGCGATGTCGAGAGCGCGCATGCGCGGTGTTCCTTATATATAAGTGTGTGGTCAGCTCGCCGGCGCGGCGATCTTGTCGATGGCGTTCTGGTGGCGCTGGCTTTCCTGCTCCACGAACTGCGTCGCGAACTGGAAGCTCCGTTCGGTGTCCATCATGCGCACGAGTTCGGCGATCGGCTGCACGTTGCTGTCTTCCACCGTGCCCTGCACGAGGTGGGGCGTTACAACGGGGGTGGTCGCCGTATTGGCGCGAAACAGCCGGCTGCCCTCGGCGATGAGGCGGTTGGGATCGGCCGGCTTCACGATGGCGATTTTGCCAATCGGGCCATTTTGGCTGCCGACCGAGCCGTCCGCGGCGATGGAAATGTTGGTGTCCGTCGGGGCGAGCCGCAAAGGCTGGTTATTTACGTCCAGCAAGGCATTGCCGGATTCGTCGGTAACAGTTCCGGTCGATTGCAACGTGAATCGGCCGGCGCGGGTAAGGCGCGTTCCGGCAGCGGTTTGCACCGTGAAATACCCTTCACCGCCGATGGCGATATCGAGCGGATTGCCGGTGTGGGTCATCGTGCCCTGCGCCTGATCGCGATAGGTGGCGCGGTCCTGCGTGTAGGCGAGCGTGCGGTCGCCCTTCGGCGCGCTGGTGTGGGTCTGCGGTGAAAGCCAGTCCGCGAAGACGATCCGCTCCGCGCGATAGCCGGGGGTGGACAGATTGGAAAGATTGCCTGCCGTAACGTCCAGCGCGCGCTGCTGCGCGGTGAGGCGGGACAGGATGATACTGGTGGTGTTGTCCATGCGCCGCTAACCGCAAGGCGCGTGCCAGGCAGCGGTCGTCGGTCGTCAGTCCTCGGAATCAATGGCTTAGGGCGACTAAACCTCGCGACGACCGACGACCGATGGCCAACGACAGACTTTCCTGCCCGGCAGATTTTGCCGGGGCGCTACTTCAGGGGGGCGAGGATGTCGTCCAGACGGTCCGGCGTGCCGGGAATTCGTTCCAGGTGCGGATAGCGCAGGCCGCCATGGTAATCGATCTTTACCGTTCGGAAATGCTTGCCGTCCTGCACCAGCAACTCGATCGGCGCGGCGCTGGTCTTGGCGGCCGTGATGGCGGTCGCAAGATCGTCCGCATCATCCAGGGCAAGGCCGTTGACGGCGATGATTTTGGGGCCGCGCGCCAGGCCGGCGCGGAAAGCGGGACCGCCCCACTGCACCGAATTGATCGCATTTTCTTCGCCGACCGAAAGGCCGATCGAATAGGTGAAATCCGCACCCTTGCGGCGCCCCTCCTCACTCTTCTGAAAGCCGGATTTTTCGTCGGTATAGACAAGCTTGTAGCCGCCGCGGGTCAGGCCATCCAGCGGCGGCCCGTTCGGGTGACCATCCAGCCGCGTGCGCAGGAAGTGCGCCCAGTCGTAAGGCTGCACCGCATTCAGCGCGTCGACCACGTCATTGAAATTGTAGGTTTCGGTGACCCAACTGCCATCGTGATCGCCAAAGAATTTCTGCGCGAAATCCGTGAGTGACCGGGCGCCGTTGGATTTTTCGCGTATCAGCGTGTCGGCGTCGAGCCAGATCAGCGCGCCTTCGGTATAATAATCTTCCTCCCGCTGATAGCTTCGCCAGGCGAGCGGCCGGCGCATGTTGAGGATCGGGTCGTTGGTGGTGTCCTGAAGATTGCGCCAGGATCGGCCCACCACCATCTGTTCGTCGGCGGCGAACAGCGCCAGGCTGTCGCGGATTTGCGCTGCGGAAAGAATGCCCGAACGGGCCGCAAGCACTTGGCCCCAATACTCGGTCTGGCCTTCATAGACCCAGAGCAGGCTGTCGCGCTCAGGGATGATGGTGAAGTCAGGCGAATAAAGATCCGCCGGGCGGCGGAATTTGCCGTTCCAGGAGTGGGTATATTCGTGCGGCAGCAAATCGCGGTCCGACGCGGATTTTTCCAGGTCGGTAAAATATTCCCGGCCGGTGCCGTCCTCACTGCTGCGGTGATGTTCCAGCCCTTCCCCGCCCATTTCGTCGGAAAGGGACAGCAGGAAATCGTAATGATTATAGTGGTGCGAGCCAAAATTCCGCGTTGCCTGCACCACCAGGTTGCGGTGCGCCTCAAGATCTTTCGGCTTTATCTCCAGATCCTCGGGCCGATCGGCGACGACATCCAGATGCACCGGCGCGTTGCTGCCGGGTGCCAGGTCGATGCGGGAGAAATAGCGGCCAGCGTAAAGTGGGGAATCAAGCAGCACGTTCAGGCTCACGGGCTTGAACGTAATATGCGATCCGGCTTGATGCTCGGCTTCCAGCGCGCTGCCATATTGCCAGCCGTCAGGCAGGACCAGGGACGGATGCACATTGATGTCGCGCGCGTAGGTCCCGGCGGGATACAGGATTTCCGGATTCCATTGCACATCGAGCATGTTCGGCGTCATCACGACGCGGCCTTCATCCTCCGTCGGCGGCGAAAGATACTGAAAGACGATGTCGATGCTCGACGCGCCGGACGGCACCACGACATGAAACGCATACATGTTCACCACGTCGCGCTGCCAGGCCAACACCTGGCCGCCGGCACGCACGACGAGCCCCGCGAGGGTGGGCAGCGGCCCGGTAGGTCCGTGATCGCCGGGAATCCATTTTGGATAAAGCAGCGTGACCGGGCCGGCACCACTCACTGGTATCGTCTCGTGCATGCGGAAGACGTGGTGGTCGAGGTCCGTCGCATCCACCGAGAGCGTGATTTCGCCGGGATAGGGCTTGTCAGCAGGTGCCACGATCGGCGGCGGCAAAGGGGCGGGCTCGGGCCCGGCAGCAAGCGCCGGGGTGGCGGCAAGCGCGACAATAGGCAGCAGACGCAGGCATCCCGTCACGTGCAAGGCTCCAAAAATGCTGGCGCACCCTAGCGCCCACGCTTGCCGGGTCAATCGTGATCACATCGCCGCCCTACGGCGCCGTTCCCGATTTACCCCACGCTAACGGAAAGCCGGGCAGAGTGCGGCCATGCCGCATATTTTCCTCGCGACGCCCTGCTACGGGGGGCTGGTCACCACACGTTACATGCATAGCGTCGTCAATCTGATGCTACATGGTGCAAGCATCGGCCTGCCGATCACGATGGAAACGGTCGCCGGCGATTCGCTCATTTCGCGCGCGCGCAACACGCTGGTCGCCAAGTTCCTGACCCATCCGGCAGCAACGCATTTGCTGTT
>DATJOH010000036.1:0-9042 GCA_035507235.1 Acetobacteraceae bacterium | reverse complement strand
CGTTCCGGCACTCGACAACGAAGCCATCCCTGCGAGCGAAATCACCGTCGCCGACCTCATGCGCGGACGCGGCTACCACACGATCCATATCGGCAAATGGCATCTCGGCGCCATCGCTGGCAGCCGCCCGGAGGATAAGGGATTTGATGAAAGCCTGGGCTTTACGCCTGGGGCCTCGCTCTATTTGCCGGCGAACGATCCCGGCGTGGAAAACGCGCATCAGAATTTCGATCCGATCGATCTTTTCCTGTGGGCCGGCCTGCCGTTCGGCGTGCAGTACAATGGCTCACCCTGGTTCGCGCCGTCGAAATACATGACCGATTATCTCGCGGACGAGGCGATCGCCGCCATCCACGCCAACCGCAACCGGCCATTCTTCCTCTATTTCGCGCCGAACGCGCCGCACACGCCGCTGCAGGCGGAGAAAGCGGATTTCGACGCCCTGCCGCAAATCCACGATCACCGGCTGCGCGTCTATGCCGCCATGATACGCGCACTGGATCGCAATGTCGGGCGCCTGCTCGGCGCCCTCAAGGAAGAAGGTCTCGATCGCGATACGCTGGTGATCTTCACCAGCGATAATGGCGGCGCCAACTATATCGGCCTGCCCGAAATCAACCGGCCATTCCGGGGATGGAAGGCAACCTTCTTCGAAGGCGGCATGCATGTGCCGTTCTTCCTGCGCTGGCCGGCGCATATCCAGTCCGGCACGAAATATGCCGCACCGGTGGCACATGTCGATATTTGCGCCACCGCCGCCGCCGCGGCCGGCGCGGCGCTACCTACCGACCGCGTCATCGACGGCGTCGACCTGCTGCCTTTTATAACTGGAGCAAAACAAGGCGCGCCACACCGCACGCTGTTCTGGCGTTCCGGCGGCTACCGCGTGGTACTGCAGGACGGCTGGAAGCTGCAGCGCGCCACCCTGCCCGACAAGGAATGGCTGTTCGATCTGACCAACGATCCAACCGAGCACCATAACCTTGCGGAAAGCGAGCCCAGGCGCCGCGAGGTGCTGGAAACACTGATGAATGACATAGACCACACGCAGGCCAAGCCGCTCTGGCCCTCGGTTCTCTCTGCCGCCATAGCGATCGATCACGCCGCCGACAGGCCCATCGGCCCACAGGATGAATATATTTACTGGGACAATTGATCCTACGCCACGTTGAGATTGACACGAAATCGAAGTAAAGGAAGAGTTCTTTTTTAAAAAAGAACCAAAAAACTTTTGAATTTGGCTTCCAGCGGCGAGTCCAAACAGGGAGAATAGGTTCCGCCCGAATCAGACAAAAGTTCTTTGGTTCTTTTTTTCAAAAAAGAACTACTTTCTGGGTTGATATAACATGCGCCGCCGTTTGTTTATCCTGATCGCGCCACTGGTCGTGCTGCTGCTGATCCTAGGTCCGTTGCGCGATCCGATTCTGCGCATTCCGTTTGTGCAGCGCACGATCTTCCGCTACGGCTTCCAGGCCGGCGTCGCGGCGGCACGGGTGCGCCGCGATATGGTTGCCGCCTCGGAACTGCGCGTCGTGCTGTGCGGCACCGCCTCGCCGATGCCGAGCCCCACGCGCGCCGGTCCTTGCGCGCTGGTTATCGCGGCCAACCATATGTGGCTGATCGATACGGGTGGCGGCAGCATACGCAACCTGATGCTCTGGCGCCTGCCGCTGGACCGCCTGGCCGGCGTTCTGCTGACGCATTTTCATTCCGACCATATAGAGGATCTGGGCGAGGCCAACATGCAAAGCTGGGTCGCTGGCCGCCCGGCGCCGCTTGCGGTATATGGCGGACCAGGCGTGGCGCGCGTGGTGCAGGGATTCGACGACGCGTACGCGCAGGATTCGGATTATCGCGTGGCGCACCATGGCAAGGCACTGTTGCCGCCGGACGCCGGCGTGATGGTTTCACACGAAGTGGGCAGCGCGCCCGGTGTACCGCTCCGCGAAGGCGAAACGACGCCGGTGCTGGCACAGGACGGGCTGAAAATCACCGCCATCGGGGTAAATCATTTCCCGGTGGTGCCGGCCTATGGCTACCGTTTCGACTATGGCGGCCGCAGCGTGGTGATTTCGGGCGATACGCGCAAAAGCCCGCCGCTCGCCATCGCCGCGCGCGGCGCGGACGTGCTGGTGCATGAGGCGCAACAAAGCGAGCTGCTGCAACAGGCGCACACGCTCGCGGCGGCGGACGGATTGCCGCGGCTTGCCAAGATTTTCAACGATGTCCAGAGCTACCATACGACGCCGGATCAGGCGGGCGAAATCGCCAACGCGGCGGGTGCGCGCCTGCTGATCCTGACACACCTGACGCCGCCTTTGCCCGATTTCTTCGCCGGCCCCGCGTTCCTCGGCATGGCGGCGCGCACGCGCGCCGGTGGTACGCTGCTCGGCTATGACGGGCTCATGGTTTCGCTACCAACCGGCAGCACGGCGATAAACGTCACGCGCTTGAACTGATCGGCCGATTATGCGGTGGGAAGGATTTGCGCCATCGCCTGCCTGAGCGTTGCAAGTGCCTGGTCGTAATCCAGGCCCTGCGAATCGCGGAGCCGCATCCAGGTGTCGTAGCTGACCAGGAGGTTGAGCATGATTTGCTGGTGCTCGCTCAGGCCCAATTGCTGCGCGTGGATGAATCCCGCCACTGCCGCGTCCAGTTCGCGCATGCCGGCGGCCAGGGACGGCGAGGTATAGCGCCGTATGACCGCGGCGCGACGCACCGGCATGCGGCGCTCATAGAGGTCGGCCAACCGGCCAAACAATTCCCGCATCCGTTCCGGCCCAGGCGGTACCTCAAATTTCGCCAGAAAACAGTCGATGTATTCCTGCCGCTGGGCCGCCAGCATTTCCGCAACCACGGTTTCCATGTCGCGGAACAGCCGGAATACGGTTCGCAATCCCACGCCCGCGCGTGCAGCCACGTCCTCGGCGCGGGGGTCGGGATTGCCCTCCTGCACCAGGGCCAGCATTGCATCCATGATACGTTGCCGACTGGCCGCGGAGCGCAGATGCCGGCCATCGGTCAGGAGGCGTTCATTTTCCGCCGCTGTCGGCTCAACCGGGTTTTGCATGCGCCAGGACTGACTAGTGGAAGCACGTTTTGACGCCAACAAGGTTACCGGGTCAAATATCGGGTCGGCTCGTTACGTGTACACCCGTCCCCGCCCTGCAGCGGCGCATCGAGAAAATTCGTGAAATCAAGGGATTGGAAGATTCTCTAGCGGACCCCTTCCTGGCGTAGGGCCTCCGGGGTGAAATCTGCCGCGCTCAATCTCGGCCCGAAGAACTCCAGCATCGTACCGCGATTGCGCAAGCCGCGCGCGTGGTAGCGGCCCGACGGCAGGTCATAGAAGATGTTCGCGCTGTTCGTGAGCATGGGTAGCTCATAATATTCGATCGGCGCGCCTTGTGCGACGCGCCAGATCAATCCGCGCCGGTCATATTCGTCGGCCAGCAGGCCCTCAAAGCTGTCCTCATCAAAGTAGAATGTGCGGCGCGCATAGATATGGCCGCTGCCCGGCTTCAGCGTGGCATCCACCACCCAAACCCGATGCAGTTCCCAGCGCATCAAGTTCGGATTGACGACGTGAGGTTTCAGGATTTCGGCATAGTCGTGCGAGGGGCTGCCGAAATCATAATCATTGTACGGCACGTAGAATTCGTGCCTTCCCACCAGCTTCCAATCGAACCGCTCCGGCGAGCCGTTGAACAGATCCAGATCATCGTCCGTCATGAGCGAATCCGCCTGCAGGATCGGCGTATCGAAATTCACCGTCGGCGCGCGGCGCACGCGCTGTTCGCCGGGATTATAGATCCAGGCCGTGCGCGGATGCGCGCCGGGATCGACATGATCCACCGCCACGGCAATCTGTCCGGCAAACAGCGGTGGTGCGAGCGTCTTGATCTTGTAGTAGGCGAGCGCGGCGCCGGGCGCGGTATCGCCGCCAAGCGAATAAGGAAACAGCAGCCAGGTTTCGTTCTTGATGAGCGTGTAGTCGCCGCCGGCGGTGGGGCTTGCCGCGAAGGAGGTGAAATGTGCCTGGTAGCCACGCCAGCGCAGCAGATGGTCCCACACCGCCTCCAAGCCGTTATGCGGTATCGGAAACGGAATGCTTACCCGCGCATCGAGCACCGCATTGCCGTCCGGCGCCAGATGCGCCGTGCGCGCATTCGTGATGGCGGCGTCATAAATCGCCTGCGGCGCGGCAAAACTCCTGTGCGTCGGATAGACATCCAAGCGATATTCCGGATATTGCCGCAGCATGGCTTGCACGCCGGGCGTCAAGTGGGCCGCGTACTGCGTCATATTGCCCGCGGTGATGGAGAATCGTTTATTCTCGCCGGCGAACGGATCCGGGTGCGGGCCGCCGCGCGTAAAGCCGGCGGGCGGCGTCGTTATGCCGCCGGACCAGGCGGGGATGGTCCCCGCCGCATTGCCGGCGACGATGCCGCCAAAGGACGTCAGGCTCTTGCCGAGATCGCCGGGGGTGCTGGCCGCCCGCGCAGCCACGCCAAACGCAAACATCAGCACGGGCGCCAACCATAATCGCATGCTCATGCTTCCACCACGCCCTTTCAGAATCGGTAGCTGACGGAGGCGGCGACATAATCACGGTCCAGATTGACCGACTCGCGCGCCGAGCCGCCCAGCCCGTAATGGCTTGTATAGGCGATGGTCGCCTGCCAGCGCTGCAAATAGGAAAAGCCTAGCGACGCCGTCAACGTCAGCAAATGTTCATCGAAGGTAATCAGTGGCGCCGGCGTCGTACCCTGGAAATCCCATTCCGCCGCCAGGCTCGGATTGACGTCAATCACACCGGCAATCAGCCCTGGCATGTTGAACGCCGCACGGCTGACAACGCCTTCGGAGAATTGCGTCGGCTGGGCATAGCTTTGCACGACGCCGTTGCTGAAGAACGCGGCGTCCCCCGCATTCAGGGCGTTCAGCGATAGTGGGCGATATAGCGGGGTCACGCTCGGGCTCGGAAAATCATTGACCACATCGAGGCCATATTCCGCCGCCAGCGACCAGCTTTGTATCGGCGTGCCGGCGATGCCACCGAAACTGGCAATGTCGCTGACCCGCAAATGCGTCATGCCGAAGCGTTTGTACCCGTTGGTTGTCGTGTCGTACCCGGGAAGGCCCTGTTCGGCGATGATGGTCGTGCCGAGTAGCGCCGCGTCCTTCTGGCACGCGAGTTCAATGCCGAGGTTGCAGAAAGCGCTTAGCCGGGCATGCAAGGCAGGCCCGAGGCTTGCCGCGATGAGACCAAGCGGATTGAGCTGCAGCGGCGTATTCGGGCTGTAGCTGATTTCGCCCTGCAGCGCCGATCCGAACGGCCCGTCGCCGGAAAGGCTGGCGCCAACATATTGCACGTTGTTTGGATAGTCGGCGTAATATTGCGTCGTTTCGGCATAGGTCAGGCCGCGCGGCGGCGTTTTCGCGCCGGTCGCGAAATCCGCCACCGGAAAGCGGGCGCCGTAATTTTCAAAATAGACGCCGAATTGCGCGCCGCCGAACAGAGAGCCGCGCAAGGCAACCCCGAAATTGCCGATGTCGCTCGGCGTCTTGTCGTCAGTGCGCGGGATTGCTGTGCCCAGCCCAAGCGCGGTGAGGAGCGGCGGCAAGGGGATCGCGTAGTCGCCCGGCGTTACCACCACGTCGGTGCTGAAGAACGTGCCATAGGGATCGAGCAGCGATTTGTCCCAACTGAATTGCCAGAATGCCTCCAGGGACAGCCCGGCCGGCAGCGTGGTTTTAAGATCGATTGCCGGCGTCGGCAAATAAAGGCTGCGTATGTCGGCACCCGCCGCATGGATGCCGGCGACGGCGATCGGATTGACCGCATTCAGGCCGTTGCGAATAAACAGCGATTCGCCCCAGTTGAATGTCTGCCAGCCAACCGTAACGGACTCTGATTGGCCGCCGACCCCGTACTTGCCGCGCACAAACCCGTCGAGCAACTGGAATTCATGACCGTTCGTAATCAGCGCCTGATGCGGCAGGGGCTGGTAGGAAGCGGAATTCGGGTTGGAGAGAACTGGATCCAGCACATAGCTCGCGCGGACAAAAACCGTATAATTCCGCCAGTCGGCCTGTAGCTCGTTCTCACCCAGGAACGGCGCCTGGAACACCGAACCCGCCGGCCAGTTGGCATCGCTTGGCCCCATGACACCGGGATAGGTACCGCCATGCGCGGCGTCGAGAAAATACGGATTGATATCGGACGTTCGGATGCCGAACCCGGCCGACAGCGTCGTCTCGAAAGAAACCTGCACATCGCCAAGCGTGAACGTCTCCGCGCGCGCCGCCGGCGCCATCGCGCGCAGCGCCAGCAGCACCACACAACCGCCAGCCAGCCGGCCGGCGAGCCCCGCGCCAGCGTTTGTCACACGCCTCCCTTCTCGCGCCGTGCCTACGACGCGGCCGAGCTGGCAGGATAGCAAGCCGCCGGCAATTGTAAATCGGCATTTAATATGTCAATAGAGCAGCCGGGAGGCACGCGCAAGATGAAATTGCCCCAGCTGCGGCATCAAACTGGCGGGCGCGCTTCGCCGGCGGGCCGCGCCGCCGTGCCACCAAAATGCTAAGCCAACTCGCCGCGGGTTTCATTACGAGTTCGCAGAGTCGGGATGTGCGGCGCGCCGCGCGCAGCTGGCAGCGTCGCGCCACAGGTGCGCCCGCGCTTGTGCGGTATTTCCACGATCCCGCGGATCCCCATAGTCAGCTTGCCGTGCGAATGCTGCCGGCTCTCGCGGCGCGCTACCGCATTACCCTCGAGAACCATCTGGTGCCGCCGCCGGATCAGGCAGCCGCACCGGATGCGCAACGTCTCGCCGCCTGGTCCCGCCGCGACGCGGCCCTCCTCGCCGGCACCTACAATCTTCCCGCCGCGCCGTCCGAGCCAACCGACACTGAAGATACCGCAACAACCGCCGCAATGCGCGCGGGCGCCGCGCTGCGCCGTCGGCTCGGCCATTATCTGGGCGCGACATTCCATTTCGAAGGAGAATGGTTCTGGGGCCTGGATCGGCTGCATTATCTGGAGCAGCGCCTGGCCGCGGAGAAACTGGACCGCGCGCCCGGCGCGCCGCTGCTTGCGCCCGTACGCGATATCACGCTCGCAGGCCCGCAAAACGCCGGCCGCGGCCGGATACTGAATTTTTTTCTCTCCTTCCGGAGTCCTTACACCTACCTTGCCGTCCCGCGAGCCCGCGCCCTCGCGCACCATTACGGTAGCGAACTCCGGCTGCGCTTCGTTCTGCCCATGGTCATGCGCGGCCTGCCCGTGCCGCTGGCAAAACGTCTCTACATTCTCCGTGACGCCAAACGGGAGGCTGATCGGCTAGGCCTTCCCTTCGGCTGTGTCGCCGATCCCGTGGGCCCGGGCGTGGAGCGCGGCCTCGCCGTGCTGCACCACGCCATCCAGGCCGGTACCGGCGCAGCATTCTGCGAGTCCTTCCTGCGCGGCGTGTTCGCCGAAGGCATCGATGCGGCAACGGACAAAGGCCTGTACCGCATGGCCGCCCGCGCCGGAATTGCACCGCACGACGTCGCCGCCTCGCTCGCCGATTCATCCTGGCGCGCAATCGCCGAATATAACCGGCAGGACCTGCTGGCGGCCGGCCTATGGGGCGTGCCATCCTTCCGCCTCGATGACGGCCCAGCCCTTTGGGGCCAGGACCGCCTTTGGGCAATCGAGAAAATGCTGTGCGAAACCGCCTAACCGGCGCGGCCACGCGCCAGCACATCCGCCAGATTGAACCGCGGCGTTGTTTCGATATTCAACTGCCCCGCCAATCCCGCCGCGCGATGCACCGCAATTTCCTGATATTCTTCCGACATCGCCATGCGCACCAAAGCCGCCCGGTCGGGATATTCGGCCAACGCCACCTGGTCCCACAACGGCTCTGCCTGGCCAATGGAAAGAAACGTGACATCCGCCATGAACAGAACCCGGCCACCCACGCCCGCCACCAGTTTCGTTACCGCCGCGCCGTAAATCGCATAGGCCTCCTGCCCGGAAAGCGCCGTTGCACACCCGTCCGGATATTCCGCCCGAGCCTTAAACTTCAGCAAATTCACCATGACAATGGGCCCCTTCGGCCCGGCCTCGCGCATGGCCGCCATCTGCGCCTCGCTCGACGGATATAACTCGTTCCGGAATTGCATATTCGGCCCCTCCCCCACCCTATATGCTGCTTAAACTATATCGGCAGCCTATATGCCACAAGCCAGCCCGACCAGAGGAAACAACGCCCATGGCGATCACACTCTACGATTATGCCCGTGCGCCCAGCCCCCGCCGCGCCCGCATGTTCCTCGCCGAAAAACAGGTGCCGCACGAAACGGTACAGATCGATCTCGCCACCGGCGAACATCTGCTCCCGGCGTTCCAAGCCATCAATCCCACCTGCACCGTGCCGGCCCTGCGCCTGGAAGACGGCACGATCATTGCGGAAAACGCCGGCATCGCCGCCTACCTCGAAGCCGCCTATCCCACCCCGGCCCTGCTCGGCCGCACGCCGGTCGAAAAAGGCCACGTCGCCGCCTGGATTTCCCGCATCGAATTCGAAGGCCTGGCCGCCGTCGCGGAAGCGTTCCGCAACAGCGTGCCCGGCATGCAAAACCGCGCCCTCACCGGCCCACAAAACTTCGCGCAAATCCCGGAACTCGCCGCCCGCGGACGCCACCGCGTTGAACTTTTCTTTGCCACGTTGAACAACCGCCTGGAAAACCGCCCCTATATCGCAACAGACAATTTCACCGCCGCCGATATCGCCGCCATCGTCACACTGGATTTCGCTCGCGCCATCCGTCAACAACCCGCAGCCGACCAAACCAACCTCGCGCGTTGGCGTAGCGCAATGGCGGCGCGTGCGAGCTATGCTGCGTGAGGTCGAGGCTTTGCCTCCGGCGGCCAGGGGCTCTGCCCCTGGACCCCGCTGGGGCGTGACGCCCCAGACCCCCATCTGTTTTCGTCAGAGGAAAAGGAGGGGCGCAACACGAACGTTGCGGCAGCCTCGCATGCGCCCCTCCTTT
>DATJOH010000035.1:0-3487 GCA_035507235.1 Acetobacteraceae bacterium | reverse complement strand
CACTGGCACGCACCATGAGTTCGACTTTCAGAAATACGCAGTTGCCGACTTCGTCTGCGATTGACCGGCTATGCCATTCGACGGCGCGGGTCCGTAATTGGTTGCAATGTCGGCCTTTCCATAGTATGCGGCGTCGCAATGCCCTTCACCCCGCCTTTCAACCCACGACGCTTCGCTCGTGCGACGCGATATGTAACCGGCGGCCGTCTTCGGCCCCTGGATGAAGTGCTGCTCGCGGCGCCGTCCTGGAATCTGAAAGGTCGTGATTCTCACCGGAGACCGTTGGGGTGGCGCGGCAAATGGCCCCAATATGCGATACATACGATTTACACCAACGGCCATCAAAAGCGGCTCCGGATCTATTTTTCGACCCGCCTGCGCTTCCTGCGTCAATCCAAACGAACGCAATCCTTGACATGATGAATTGGGTAATCAGGTCATATTGTGCGGGCCTCACCGTTCCACTCCTGCCTGTGGGAACACTGGTTTATAGGCCGCACGACGTTGCCGCTGCGTCTGCGGCATGGGATATTCAGACCGTCTCGTGGCCATCGTCGATTTTTCTAATGGGTCTAAGTGGCGGAGACAGCTGCGGCGACGAGCAGATGCGCGCGATTGCATACTTGCTAATGGCGTAGTGTATTCCCTGGGTGGCGTTATCCTGTGGAGCCTGCTTGTTCGGCGTCGCTCCCCAAATGAAACGTGCTAAACTATCTATCCCACTTTGTGTTCGCGATCTGCGCTTTTCCCATTATGAGGGGCTACCTTCCGTTGGTGAAATCACCCAGAAGGTAGACGTTCGATCTTGGCGTTGGCGAACAGCATCCACTAGCACTTCAAGGCGTGACAATCCCAACCATCTGGACGACCTCGAAATTCGATCCTGTCACCTGACGCAGTTCGTTAACCAGCCGGTTGTTGTTCCACCGCGCATCCGGCGCGCCGCTGATATACCAGTTGCTGCCATTGTCGGCCACCATCATGCCGTATTTTTGCAGCGCCTTCAGAATGACCCGCGTCTGCCGGCTGAAGCTTGCCGGAATGACATAACTCGCCTTCAGCCGCACCCGCATGCCCATCGGCGGCAAATTCACGCTCTGGTTGTTGCTCGCCCAATGATTCGCCGGCGGCACGTACGCCTCCCGGGAAGTCTGCACGGTAAAGCGCAGCGCATGCGGAATGACGCCGAGCGCCACCTCGTCGTAACGCGCCAGGCCCGGGAAAATCGGCAGGCCGGCCGCATCCGCGCTCGTCCAACCCGGCTTTTCGGTCGGCCGCACATCATCGGAATCGGCGTGGAAAATCGCCCCGCTGCCGGCCTTCCAGCTGCCATCCGATTGCGGAAAGGAACGCCACATTTCGAACAGACGATTGTCGGCGCCACTCACCACCAGCACATGCCGGTCGCCGCCGAACTTCTTGCCGTTGGCCTTCTGCCCCTCGATCGGCGCATCGCCCGGCACCGGATAGGGTCCAGGATCGCTCTGGTCGCCATATTGCGTGAATTTGATGGCAACGCCCGGCTGTGTGGATGGCACAACGACGTAGGGAATGCCTATCGGCGCGCCGCCATACAGCCCCTTGCCGAAATCCGGATGCAGCCCGGTCGTGAGGCCGATCGAAGCAATAAGATTGTCCGAATTCGGATCGACCGGCGCCTGCGAAATGTCGGTGTTCCAGGCATTGTCCGCCGGAAACGGCACGGCGCCATTCATGTTCGCGCCAACGCCAAGGCTCGCGCCCGAAAGATCGCCATAGGTGAAATGCGGCGCCGCGCCGGCAAGCCCCGGCAGGCACATCAGCGCAATCGCAGCAACCGCGACCGCTTTCCTGGTCTCTCCCACTGCTCTCCTCCGGTAACCCACCGCTGCGACGTTTTATTAAATTTTAGATCAACCCGCAAACAAAAAGCGTCAGCCCATCCCCCTTGTCCCCGGCCGCCATCCGCGCGCACTCTGGCTTTGTAACGGAGGAGGATGTTCATGAGCGGTTCCTACGCCGGCGCCTGTTTTTGCGGCGCGGTAGAACTCCGGGTGACCGGCACCCCTAACGCCATGGGCTACTGCCACTGCCGCTCCTGCCGCTCCTGGTCCGGCGGCCCGGTGAACGCGTTTTCGCTCTGGCCGCCGGAGGCGGTCGCAATCACCAAGGGCGCCGAGCACGTCGCCGCCTACCACAAGACCGACATGAGCCACCGCCAATATTGCCGCCTCTGCGGCGGCCACCTCATGACCACCCACCCGCCGCTCACCATGATCGACGTCTTCGCCGCCACTATCCCGGACCTGCCCTTCGTGCCGGCGGTCCACGTGAATTACGCCGAAACGGTGCTGCCGATGCGCGACGGTTTGCCGAAATTGAAGGATTTTCCAGCCGAATTCGGCGGCTCCGGCGAAACGGTACCGGAATAACCGGGCAATCGTGGCGTAGCGCCTGCGAAGGAGAACAGGGAAGGAAGGACTTCTTTTCTGAAGAAAAGAAGCAAAAGACTTTTATCAATGGCATCCAACAGCGAGGTCAAATGGGTGAGTTCGGACGCTAACCGAAACAGATAAAAGTTTTTTGGTTCTTTTTTTCAAAAAAGAACTCTTCCTTTTTCCCTGTCGCCCTCACGATACGAAAACGTCATCGTCCGCATTACTTGGTATCATTAGCCGCCACCGAAGTCGCCGGGTTAAGCACGTTCGTCAACGTATCCCGCATCACCACCACGCGCACGTTCGGCGCGATTTCCACGTCGATTTCCGCCGCGCCCTCGCGCGCTTTCGTCACCACGCCGACGATGCCGCCCGCCGTCTGCACGCGGTCGCCTTTTTTCACCGCCGCCAGGCGCGCTTTCAGCTTCTTCTGCTGATCCTGCTGCGGCTTGATCATCAGGAAATAGAACAGCACGAAGATCAGGATCAGCGGCAGAAACTGCCCCAGCGGCGAGCCGGAAAGAAACCCGCTTATCCCGCCTCCATTGGCGGCTTGGGCGTAGGCGGGCGATATCAGCGGGTTCATGCAGGGCTTCCGGATTGCGGCGGGACGCGGCGGACCATAGTTTCCGCCCCCCACCCGTCAAGCGCCCGCCCATTTCGAGGCCCCATGTCCGACCTTCTGCCCATGCTCGCCCGCATCGCGACGGCGCTGGAGCGGCTTTCGCCACCGCCACCACCGCCACCCGCCTTGCACGAAGCGGACGCCTTCGTCTGGCACCCCGATCGTGGTGGCACTCAGGGCCGGCTCACCGCCGTGCCGCAAGTCGCCCGCGTGGACATGTCCCTGCTCCAGGGCATTGACCGCGCCCGCGACATCCTGCTCGCCAACACACGCCGCTTCGCCGCCGGGCTGCCCGCCAATAATGCCATGCTTTGGGGCGCCCGCGGCATGGGCAAATCCAGCCTGGTGAAAGCCGTCCATGCGGCGGTGAACGCGGATCAGCCGGGCAGCCTCGCTTTGATCGAAATCGCCCGCGAGGATATCGCCACCTTGCCTGCCCTGCTCG
>DATJOH010000034.1:0-7113 GCA_035507235.1 Acetobacteraceae bacterium | reverse complement strand
CAGCGCCTCTGGCCTTGTTACCTCAGCGCCTCGCAAAACTCCCGGATGCGCGCACAGGCTTTTTCCAGGCTCTCCGTATCAGTGGCGTAGCTGATGCGGAAATGCCCGGGATACAGAAAGGCGGCACCGTGCACCGTCGCGACCCCCTGCTCTTCCAGCAAAGCCGTGACGAAATCCTCGTCGTTGCTGATCTTCGTGCCGCCAGCACTCGTTTTGCCAATGCAGCCATGCATGCTGGGGAACACGTAGAACGCCCCCTCCGGCTTGTGGCAGGTCAGGCCGGGGATTTTGTTCAACGCGTCCACGACCAGGTCGCGGCGGCCGCGATACATTTCCGCCATGGCCGGAATGCTGTCCTGCGGGCCGTTCAGGGCCTCTACGGCCGCGGCCTGGGCGATCGAGGACGGGTTGGACGTGCTCTGGCTCTGCAGCTTGTCCATGGCCTTGATCAGCGCCACCGGGGCGCCGGCAAAGCCGATGCGCCAGCCGGTCATGGCGTATGCCTTGCTGACGCCGTTCATGGTAACGGTGCGATCGCGCAAACGCGGTTCCACCTGCACAATCGTTGCCGGCTCGAACCCGTCATAGGTGAGCTTTTCATATATGTCGTCGGTGAACACCCAGACATCCGGGTGGCGCAGCAACACATCGCAAATGGGGCGCAATTCCTCGGCCGAATAGGCGGCGCCGGTAGGATTGCACGGGCTGTTGAGCAAGAACCATTTGGTGCGCGGCGTGATGGCCGCTTCCAGATCCTCGGCGCGGAGCTTAAAACCATTGTTCTGGCCGCAGGGAATGACAACCGGTGTGCCTTCCGCAAGCGCCACGATATCCGGATAACTCACCCAGCAGGGGCTCGGAATGATCACCTCGTCGCCGGCATTCACCGTCGCGACCATGGCGTTATAAATCACCTGCTTGCCGCCGGTGGAAACGATCACTTCCTCCGGCTTGTAGTCGATGCCGCTATCCCGTTTGAATTTGGCCGCGACCGCGCGCCGCAGCGCCGGGGTGCCGGCAACATCGGTATATTTCGTGTCGCCGGCCTCGATGGCGGCGATGGCGGCGCGCTTGATATTGTCCGGCGTATCGAAATCGGGCTCGCCGGCGGAAAGGCTGATGATGTCGCGGCCAGCCGCCCTCAGCGCGCGCGCCTTGCTGGAAATGGCAATGGTCTGGCTGGGGCTGATGCGGTTCAGCCGGTCGGCGATCAAGGTCATGGGTTCGGCTTTCGGTCGCGAAGCGGGGCCGCTTTTTGCCCCGGCGGAGCCGGAATTACCAGCCGTGGGGTGACACGGCTGCACCGAAAGGAAGGATGTTCTTTTTTAAAAAAAGAACCAAAAAACCTTTATCTGTTGGCCTGCCACCCTAAAGAGCAAAAGCTTTTTGCTTCCTTTTTTAGAAAAGAAGCCTTCCTTTACTCCGTGCCTGCGTCACCCAACGTGGGTCCAGGCAGCATAATCACGGGTTGTCGCTTCCACGATTGCCGGAGCGCGCTGTTCCTTCGCCTCAGGCCAGCGGAACCACGGCCGGCGCGCGGCCGCCTCGTCCGACGCCGCGGCGGCCAGAATCGCCGCCCGCGCCGCTTCCGCCGACAGGATGGCGGCGCGCTGCAAGTCTCCGATGTCCAGCACGCGCCGATCCCAGGTGACAGCTTGCGGTGCCCGGCGACGCACCGGGTGCGACAGCACCGAGGCCGCGTCGAGCAGGTCGCCGGCGGCGTGGGCATCGGCGAGCGCGCCCGCCTCTGCGGGCGTGAGGCCGATCAGGCGATGCATGTTGCCGCGATACATGCTGAAGAAGGGCCGCGCAGGCAGCAGCATGGTCGCGCCGACCGAGAGCAGCCTTTCATTGGTCGCGTAAACCGTAAGCAGGGCACTGATTTCCGCCGCGAGCGCCGACCGCAGGCCCGCCTGCTCGGCCTTCATCCGCCGCCGGTGCAGATGCGCGCCGGACCGCCGCCCGGTGAGAATCAGCACGATCATGACGAGCAGCAGCATCACACGCAGCCACTCGGGTCCCCATTCCGTCGTCAAACGCCGTTTCCTCAGGCCGCGTCCACCAGGCCCAACGCCTGGCGTTCGAAGAGGTTACGATAGAGCCCGCCGCGCCGTTGGACCAGCATTGCGTGCGTGCCCTCCTCCACAATCCGCCCAGCATCGAACACCAGAATGCGGTCCATGGCACGCACGGTGGAGAGCCGGTGGGCAATCACCAGACAGGTGCGGCCGGCCATCAGGCGCTCGGCCGCCTCGGCAATCGCCGCCTCCGATTCCGAGTCGAGGCTGCTGGTTGCCTCGTCCAGGATGAGAATTTTGCGGTCGGCCAGGAACGCGCGGGCGATCGCCACACGCTGCCGCTCGCCGCCGGAGAGCTTGATGCCGCGCTCGCCGACCAGCGTTGCGTAGCCCTTGGGCTGCCGGATGATGAACTCGTGGGCGCGGGCCAGCCGCGCGGCGTGCTCGATATCGGCCATCGGTGCGTCGGGGCGGCCATAGGCGATGTTCTCCGCCAGCGTGCGGTGGAACAACGCGGGGTCCTGCGGCACCATGGCGATATGCGCGCGCAACGATGCCTGCGTCACCGCGGCAATATCCTGCCCGTCAATCAGGATTTTGCCGCCCTGCAGATCGTGCAAGCGTTGCACAAGACGGACAAAACTCGATTTGCCCGAGCCGGAGGGTCCCACCAGCCCGACGCGCTCGCCCGCCACGATGGTCACGGAAAGATCGCGAAACAAGGGCGCAGCGTGCGCGCCATAGCCGAACGTAACGGCGCGCGCCTCGATTCTGCCTTCGTGCACGCTGAGCGCCGGCGCGCCCGGGCGATCCCGCACGTCCGCCTCGGCCGCCGACAGCGCCACCAGGTCCTGCATATCGGCCACGCCGCGCTGCATTTCGCGCACGAACCGCGACATGTCGCGCAAATACCCGTGCAGCACGAAATACGTGCCGAGCGCCATCGCCACATCGCCGGCGCTGGCACGGCCGCGCCACCACAGCAGCGCTGCCGTCCCTGTAATCAGCACCTGCAGCAGCACCAGCGCGATGCTCTGCAACGAATAACTGGTCACGCCCCGCATCCAGGCACGCCAGGTGCGTCGGCCCCATTTACCCAGCACGCCGCCGAACCGCGCGCTCTCCCGCGCTTCGGCGGCAAAGGAACGCACCGCCGCGTTGCAGGTAATGGCGTCGGCAAGCGCGCCCGACAAACGCGAATCCCACTGATTGGCCAGTTCCGCCGCCGGCGCCACCCATCGTAACGAAAGCGCAACCGTAAGCCCGAGATACACCGCCATGCCGGCCGCAACTGCCACGCCCAGCAACTCCCACCGCCAACCGAGCACGGCGGTGACGCCGACAAGAATGACGGATGTCGGCAACAGGCCGAAGAAAATCACATCATTCAGCACATCGATGGCGCTGGCGCCGCGCAGGATCTGCCGCACCACGGAGCCGGAGAAACTATCGGCATGCCAGGCCGCGGAAAATTCCTGCACATGCGCGAAAGCTTCCGCTTTCACCTGGGTCATCATTGTCAGCGTGAAACGCACGATGCCCTGGTAGGCCAACTGATACAGCACCGCGGACGTCAGCCCCAGCGCGCCGAGCCAGATCAGCGCACGCACTGCCGCTGCACCCCCCAACGCCCGCGAGGGCATCGTCACGGCATCAACCAGCCGCCCGGCATAGATCGGCGTCGCCACGTCGGCGAGCGTGCCGAGGGCGATGAGCGCAACAATCGTTGCCGCGAGCCGAGGTTGGCGGGCCCAACGGGCGGCAAGAAAGCCGAACACCCTCAAGGGCGCGGCGGAATAGGGTCTGGCAGACATGATATGCACCCGGACCGCTTATTGGCGGCCCCAAAGCGAATGGGAACGATGACGAAAACCGGGCCGTCAGCGGCCCGGAGCGATCAGCGTGCCGGGCTCGCGACGGCGGGATGTGGGGTAAAACTGCCCAAAACTTTCCTCCCGCTGTCAGAGTGCGATGGCGTACCGTGCATTAGTCGGAGACGATTGTCCAGACCCGGCGTGCGAAAGAAGGAAGTGTTCTTTTTTGGTAACTGCCCAGGTAGGGTTTGGGTCTTGATTGACTGGCTACGGGCGGCTGTGAGTCAAGGTGTTGATGACACCGCCCGAGGATGCATGCAGCCCGCTCAATGACCCGCTTGATTTGGCTGGGTATAGGGCATTTGTTGTTGAGGTGCGGGCGCAGAATGCCGTCTTGTTGGCGTGGGTGGCCGAGCTGGAACGCCGGCTTGAGTCAAAAGAGAAATACTTGCTTGCTTTGGCGATGTGTCGATCCCTACGCAATTGGGGTTACCCGACCAAATACCCCCCATCCACGTTCAACATCACCCCAGTCGCATAACTCGACGCCGGCGAAACGAGATACAGCACCGCCCCCGCCATCTCCTCCGGTTCGCCTACCCGCCCCATCGGGATGTGCGCCGACATTTCCCGCCCTTCCACCGCCTCGATCAACGCGCCGGCCAGTTTCGTGCGCGTCAAACCCGGCAGCAGCGCATTCACGCGAATGCCCATCGGCGCGCATTCCCGCGCGAAGGATTTCGTCATGCCGATCACCGCCGACTTCGTAATATTGTAAACTCCCTGCATCGGCCCCGGCACCACGCCGTTGACGCTCGCTACGTTGACGATCGTGCCGCCGCCATGTGTGGCCATCAGCTTTACCGCGTGCGTGCTCATGAAGAAATAGCCGCGCACATTGACATCCATGATCTTCTGATACGCGGCGAGATCGGTATCCTCGATAGGGCCGAAATAAACATTCGTCGCCCCGTTATTCACCAGAATATCCAGCCGCCCATGCGTCTCGCGCAACCACGCAAACGTCGCCGCGATATCGTCCATTTCGCCGATATGGCAGACCCGCGCCTCCGCGCTGCCCCCGGCTTCGCGTATCGCGGCCGCCACCGTCTCGCACCGCTCCAGCCGGCGGCTCGCCACGATCACATGCGCGCCGTGCCGCGCCAGGCTCCGCGCGATCGCTTCGCCGATGCCGCGGCTCGCCCCCGCCACCAGCGCGATCTTCCCCGCCAGCCCAAAATTATCCGAACCCGCCATGACATCCCTCCCCTTTTGACGTTGCCCATTTGACCTTGGAGGTAATTACCCTAATTGTGCGCCCGGAAAAGGCCGGTCAGCGGCCAGCCCCGGCACGTCCCCGGGGACTCAATGCAGGAAACCGCCATGGACCAGATCGCGCCCAGCGTCAGCGCCGCCTCCCGCCCTCGCCACCCTTGGGAAGTCCATTATCCGCCGGGTCTGGACTGGGGCATGACGATCGAAAGCGGCGCCGTGCCCAGCCTGCTGGACCGCGCCGTCGCCGCCTGGCCGCAACGGCCGGCACTCGAATACCGCGACCGCGTGCTCACGTACGCCGAACTCGGCCGCCTCGTGGACCGCATGGCCGCCGGCCTGCTGCGCGACGGCATCGGGCCCGGCCGCACCGTCGCTCTCTTCCTGCCCAACACGCCCTGGCACACCGTCGCCTTCTTCGCCGCCCTGAAGGCCGGCGCCCGCCTGGTCCACATGAGCCCGCTCGACGCCCCGCGCGAACTCGCGCACAAAATGATGGATAGCGGTGCCGATGTCGTTATCAGCACCGACCTTGGCGGCCTCGGCGCCGGCGCCGCCAAATTCGTCGATATGGGCCTGGCGAAACTGCTGCTGGTGGGTGAGGACGCATATTGGGGCGGCGCACCCGGGCCGGTGCCGCCCTACGGCGAAAACATCCGCGGACTCGAAACGATATTGACGGACGACCGCCCCGTCGCCTGGCCGGACATCGATCCGGAACAGGTGGCGCTGCTGCAATATACCGGCGGCACCACCGGCATGCCGAAGGGCGCCAAGCTCAGCCACCGCAACCTGATGGCCGCAACCGCCATCTTCGGCGCCTGGCGCGACGAATCAATGTCGGAGCCCGGCACGCAGAAAACCATTGCCGTACTACCCATGTTCCACGTCTACGCGCTCGGCGTCATTCTGCTCCTTTCGATTGCCGAGGGCAGCGAAATCCTGCTGCGCCCCCGCTTCGACCCCACAACGACCCTCCGCGACATCGCGGAAAAACGCGCCACCGGCTTCCCCGCCGTTCCCACCATGCTGATCGCCCTATTGAGCGAACCTGGCGCCGCCGACTGCGACTTTTCCTCCTTGCAGTTCGTCGGCTCGGGCGGCGCGCCGATGCCGCACGAGGTTGGACAGCGCATCGAAACGCTGTTTAAGCGCCCGCTCCGCATGGGCTGGGGCATGACCGAAACCGCCGCCGCAGGCACGCGTATTCCGGGCAACGTGGAACACCGCCCCGGTCTGATTGGCGTGCCGCTGCCGAACATGGAACTCCGTGTCGTTTCCCTCACCGATCCCAACATCGTGCTTGGCGCCAACGAAGTCGGCGAACTCGCCGTCCGCGGCCCCAACGTGTTTTCCGGCTATTGGAATCAGGACGAACTGAATGCCAAGAGCTTCGTTCACGGCTTCTTCCTCACCGGCGATATCGGCACCATGGACGAAACCGGCCTGTTCACCATCGTCGATCGCAAGAAGCGCATGATCATTTCGGGTGGTTTCAACGTCTATCCGAACATGATCGAAAACGCCATCTACGAGCATCCGGACGTTGAAGAAGTGATTGTTATCGGCATTCCCGACGAATATCGCGGCGAAGCAGCCAAAGCCTTCATCAAAATGAAGTCCGACCGCGATCCACTGACCATCGACGCATTGCGCGAATTCCTGAAGGATCGCCTGGGCAAGCACGAATTGCCGGCGGCGCTGGAAGTGCGCGAGCACCTGCCCAAAACGCCGGTCGGCAAATTGCAGCCGACCGTGCTCGTGGAAGAAGAACGCGCCCGCGCCAAGGCTTAAGGAGAGCACCCCAGTGGATTTGCGCTACACCGACGAAGAACTCGCTTTTCGCGAAGAAATGCGCCGCTTCTTCAGCGAAAAAATCCCCGCCGACATCCGCCGCAAGGGCGCCGAGGGCCATCACGCCAGCAAGGAAGACATGGTGCTCTGCCAGCGCATCATGAACCAGCATGGCCTGGCCACCCCCAACTGGCCGGTGGAATGGGGCGGCAAGG
>DATJOH010000033.1:0-2817 GCA_035507235.1 Acetobacteraceae bacterium | reverse complement strand
CTCATCAACATCCGTGCTGCGCCCCTCCTTGTCTCCTGACAAAGAGTCGGGGTTTGGGGCCCCCGGCCCCAATGGGGGTCCAGGGGGCAAAGCCCCCTGGCCGCCGAAGGCAAAGCAGGAGGGGCACAACCAACGGCTGTTGCGGTGAGGCGCCAGCCGGGCGCAGGGGCAAAGCCCCGTGGCCGCCGGAGGCAAATCCACCTTGGCGCGGCGCGGTGCGTGCCACATAAGGCCGCATGACGCGCGCGTTACAGGCCGCATGAACCTGGTTGACCTCACCGTTCTCGGCATCGTGGCGATTTCGGCCCTGCTCGGACTATCGCGGGGCTTCGTGCGCGAGATGCTGGGCCTCGCCGCCTGGACCCTCGCTGCCGCCGGCGCCATCAAATACGGGCCGCTGCTGGAGCCGAAGGCTGCGACGCTGATTGGCGATCCGGAACTGGCTGGCGTTGCCGCCTATGGCGTCACCTTCCTGGTGCTAGTCATCGTGATGTCCCTGCTCGCGAATCTGGTGGGGCGTGCCGTGCGGGTTTCCGTGCTCGGCGGCCTCGATCGCACGCTGGGGCTGGCGTTCGGTGTGGCACGTGGCGCGGCCGTCATGGTGCTCGCCTATATCCTGGTAGGCACCCTGCTGCCGCACACCGAGGCCTGGCCGCCGCAAATGAAACAGGCGCGCACCCTGCCCATTCTGTATCGGGGCGCCGTGTGGGTGGTTTCTTACCTGCCAGACAATTACCGCCCCAATATACCGCCGCCGCCGGACGACAAGCCCACCACCTCCGCCGCGTTGTTGCAGGTCACCCCCGTGGGCAGCGCGCTTGGGCCGCGGCCGGTGCGTAACTAGGTGTCGCGGTACCGTAACACCCACTCTTTCCGCCGGAAGGCCGCCGCATGACGACCCACCCCTGGGAGGACGACAAGCTGCACGAGGAGTGCGGCGTATTCGGCGTCTGGAACGCGCCGGACGCCGCCGCGCTCACCGCCCTCGGCCTGCACGCGCTGCAACACCGCGGCCAGGAAGCCACCGGCATCGTCAGCTATGACGGCCAGCGCTACCACTCCCACAAAGGCCTGGGCCTGGTCGGCGAGGTGTTCGACGATGCCCGCGTGGTCGCCGCGCTGAAGGGCAGTTGCGCCATCGGGCATAATCGTTACGCCACTACAGGCGAAACGATCCTGCGCAACGTGCAGCCGCTGTTCGCTGAATTCGTGTTCGGCGGGTTCGCCGTCGCGCATAACGGCAACCTGACCAATGCTGCCACCTTGAAGCGCGAACTGGTTCGCCGCGGCTGCATCTTCCAATCCACCACCGACAGCGAGGTGTTCATCCACCTCATCGCCACCAGCCGCAATGCCACCGTGGTGGACCGGCTGATCGGCGCGCTGCGCCAGGTGACCGGCGCCTATTCCCTGGTTGCGTTGTCGAACGAGGCGCTGATCGGCGTGCGCGATCCGCTCGGCGTACGCCCCTTGATCCTCGGCAGCATCGAAACCCCCAACGGCGGTAAGGCCTGGGTGCTGGCCAGCGAATCGTGCGCGCTGGACATCGTCGGCGCCAGCTTCGTGCGCGACGTGGAACCGGGCGAAGTCGTGGTCATCGACGATCGCGGCGTGCGCAGCCTGAAACCGTTCGGCGGCGCCACGCGCTCCCGCTTCTGCGTGTTCGAATATATCTATTTCGCGCGCCCGGATTCGGTCATGGAGGGCACCCCGGTCTATTCGGCACGCAAACGCATCGGCGCCGAACTGGCGCGCGAAAGCCCGGCGATCGCCGACGTGGTCGTGCCGGTGCCGGATTCCGGCGTGCCGGCCGCCATGGGCTACGCAACCGAAAGCGGCCTGCCCTACGAACTCGGCATCATACGCAACCATTATGTCGGCCGCACCTTCATCGAGCCCACCGACCATATCCGCAATCTCGGCGTGAAAATGAAACATTCCGCCAACCGCGCCATCCTGGAAGGCAAGCGCGTCATTCTGGTGGACGATTCCATCGTGCGCGGCACCACCAGTCGCAAAATCGTCGAAATGGTGCGCGCCGCCGGCGCCCGCGAAGTGCACATGCGCATCTCCTCGCCGCCCACCACCCATTCCTGCTATTACGGCATCGATACGCCGGAACGCGAAAAACTGCTGGCCGCAAAGCACGACGTAAACGCCATGGCGGAACTGATCCACGCTGACAGCTTGGCCTTCATCTCCATCAACGGCCTATACCGCGCGCTCGGCCACGAGGCGCGCGACGCGGCCAAGCCGTATTATTGCGACGCGTGCTTCACCGGCGATTATCCAATTCCGCTGGTGGACCGGGAGGCACCCCAAAGCCCTCAATTGAGTCTGCTGGCGGATATGCATGCAGCATGAAAAAGGCCTTCCTTTTTCAAAAAAGGTAGCTGCCCGCACGGGACAGATATTTGAAAAGAAAGGAAGGCAAGCAGTTCTTTTTTGAAAAAAAGAACCAAAAAACTTTTTTGTCCGTTGCGGCTCGCATCCGTGTCCGCCGATTTGGACCGGCTGCTGGACGCAACTGATAAAAGTCTTTTGCTTCTTTTCTTCAGAAAAGAAGTCCTTTCCTGCCTGTTCTCCTTTTCGCCCTAACTGGGCAGTTACAAAAATAGAAGATTTTTCCTTCCTTTGCCGAGAGAATAATGACTGAATCCCCCTTTACAGGCCGCATCGCCCTCATCACAGGCGCCAGTCGCGGCATTGGCGCCGCCACGGCCGTGGAACTCGCGCGCCTTGGTGCGCATGTGGTGCTGATTGCGCGCACGCAGGGCGGGCTTGAAGAAACTGACGATGCGGTGCGTGCCGCTGGTG
>DATJOH010000032.1:0-8042 GCA_035507235.1 Acetobacteraceae bacterium | reverse complement strand
CCGGGGAAAGACGTTCCTGATGCTGTAGTCGTGAGCCTCGGGTCGCGTGTCGGTCATGGCGTCGATGGCGAGGGTGACATTCAATCCCCGCTCATAGGCCTGGCGTGCGGTTGCTTCGACGCCGGTTGCCGTGGCCACGCCAAGGATCACAACCTGGGTGACGCCGCGTGCTTGCAATTTTGTTTCGAGATCCGTGCCCGCGAACGCGCCCCAGGTGCGCTTCGTGACCAGAATGTCGCCAGGTTGTTGATTTAGATCCGGAATGAGATCCGTCCAACCCGCCGCGTGGGGCGCCGTTTGACGCGGCTGTTCCGTCCGGCCTGGCGCCCCGCCGGCGACATTGACGAGCACCACGGGTAAGCCGCGCTGGCGGAAGGCGTTGGCCAGCGTGCGCCCCCGCTCAATGATGTCGGCAATGGAATGGATGACGGGCAGGCCGACGATGCCCTTCTGCAAGTCGACAATGATCAGGGCAGTGACGGGGTCGAGCGTGGTCAGCGCCATGGGGATATCCTGTTGAAAATCATATTGCATCCGACGGGGCATGAGCCTTGTGAATGCTGGTCAGTCCTCGACGAGCCGCTTGAGCAATTCGACAGAAGCCGCGAGTTCGTCCTGTTCCCGCGGGGACAGCCGCGCCCGGATCGTTCGGGTCAACCAATCCTGTTTTGCCGCCCGTCCTTCCTGAACCCATTTGCGGCAGGCGTCGGTGAGCGAGAGGAGCGTCTGGCGACCATCATTCGGGTCCGGCGCGCCGCTCACCAACCCCGACTCCTCAAGCGCGGATATGATCGGACCGAGCGATTGCGGGCGCATTCCTTCCGTGCGCGCCAGACCGGCGGCCGTCGCCGGACCATCCTTCTCGAGCCGTAACAGCACCGATACCTGGGATGGCGTGAGGTCTCCGGCATGTCCCTGCTCGCGCAGGCGGCGTTTCAGCTTGCTGAGCAGGGCGCGAAGGTCCTGTGCCAGGGCTGGGGCGCGGGAAGATGGGTGGTCTTTCGATGGGGCGTTCATGCCAAACAGCTAGCAGATAATAAGGTAGACTGTCAAGTTAATCTGCTCAGGTAGACTGCCTAACTACACGTTCCGGCGACTTTGCTGTCAGGATGGTAAGAGGCAGATAGGCGACAGCACCGTGCTTACGACGTCGAACCGTAAGCCCAAGCGCCAAGAGCAAAAGTTTTTTGGTTCTTTTTTTCAAAAAAGAACCGCCTTAGTCTTTTCCCCCAGCCTGGCGCGATGGCTGTCGGTTGGCATCATTCGCATTTCCCCGCAGGCGCTGAAGCCGATCTATGCGGTAATCGGATGCACGTCGTTGCAGATCCAGGTTTAGCTCGGGAGAGCCCTCGATGAACAGTGAAGCCGCTTTGTCACCGGTGAGCGGGTCATCCGTTGCGCCAAGCCAATTCACAAGCAAAACGACGCCATTTTCAGCCAGGCTCGCATGCACGCGCCGCGTCATGAAGACAACATCCTTGGGCGATAGAAAATATAGCACTTCCGACAGCACGATCAAATCGAATTGGCCAGGCGGCCATTCGGCGGGGACCCGCATCTGGCAGAAACGCGCGTGCGACACGTGCCCGCAGCGCGCTCGGGCGGTGACAAGCGGTGCGGCGACGATATCCAGCCCGAGGATGGCATGACAGCGATCGGCGAGCCGCGAGGTCAATTCGCCGATCGAACAGCCGACTTCGAGCGCCGCGCGGTAGCGACGTGACGGCAGCGCTGCCAGCGTGGCCGTATATTTCTTGTCCTCATACGCGCTGGTACGAAACTGCCACGGATCCGACGAGGCGGCATAGAGCCGGGCAAAATGGTCGGCGTCGCGGGAGCGTGCGGCCTTCATGGGGTGAGAAAAACCTCGTAAGGTTGCGTGCACGCCGCGAGCAATTCCCGCGGCAGCGTGAAGCCGGCGGGATCGTCGGTTATGACCTGCCCATACTGCGAGCGGTGCGCGGCGATCGCCGCCCGCTTGGCCCGCAGGTTCGCGCGTATGTCGAGACGCCAGCCATGCACCTGTTGCTGCATGATCGCGGTGTCGGGCGACAGGCACCAACCCCACACCGGGTAGGCGAGATGACGCAGATGGCGCAGGCGCGCAGCACCGACCGCAATGAGATGGGCGGACAGATGGTCATTATGCGGATCGCCGTGCCAGGGCGCGCATATCGTTGCGCAATGTTCGGCGATGCTGGCCACCCGGGCAATAGCCCTCTCGAAAGCATCGCCTTCGTGCGGCGCGGCGGTGTCGGGCAGGTCAAGGAAGACAAGGTCGCGGGAGGGCAAAAGGCCCAGGGTCGCGACGGCGTGCGCCGCCTCCGTTTGCCGAAGGCGCCGCAACGCCGCCGGCGGCATCGTGCGCGAATTTGGATGCGAGCCGGCGCCGTTGGTCAGGATCGCGACCAGCGGCGGCCTTCCCGCGCGGCAGAGTTGCGCGATTGCGCCGCCACAGCCAAGGCTTTCATCGTCCGGATGCGGCGCCAACACCAAGGTGCGGCCAATGCCAAAGATCGTCCCGGTATCGGCGAACGGCAGTTCGCGCCAGGCGCGGTGTATCTCGCAGGCCTGCATCAGCGGAAACCACCGGCGTAAGGATGTGCAATGAAGTATCCGGTGGCCTCATGCAGTGCCTCGTCGGGTGCCGGCTGGCGCAGATAGGTTGCGAGATCGCGGCCGATGCGTTCCACCGGATTGCCCCGTTGCAACGCGGATAACCCGAGCGTGCGTTGTGCCAACTGGATCGTATCGAGACATGCCGATTCCAGGGCGTGGCGCATAAGATTTACAGTCGCGACGGCAAGCTCCGGCTGGCGCTTCGCCGCTTCCGCCAACGGCGCCGCATGCTTCAGCCAAAGGCGGGCGGTCTGCGCATGCGTCATCATGCGACCGAGCCGGGCGCGTTGCAGGGGGCTGTCCGCGCGGTTGCGCGCGACAAGCTCGTCCCGCACCGCCTCGACGAGTGCCGATTGCGCGCCCGCCGCGATGGCACATGCGCGCCAGGCGCCGGCGGAGAATTCCGGCTCCGCAAGATAGGCGTTCGGCGCTCCGAACAGGCATTCCGGCGCGTGCCGGACGCCGGTGAAATCGACGCGTCCGGTAACCGCGGCGCGCACCCCTTGCAACGGGGCTGGCAGGGCCGTTACGTGCTCGCCATGACCAAGCGGTAGAAGCATAAGGCGCCTGGCGCCGCCCTCCTCCCTGGCGGTGACCACGGCGCGGGTGGCATGGCCGGCCGCGGAACAGAATTGTTTGTCGCCGTGAAGCGCAATGCCGTGCGACGTCATTGTGAAGCTCAGGCTCTCGGCGCCATCGGTGACCCACAAGGCGAAGAGTTCGCCGGCGAGCGCATCGGCGGCGGCCACTTGGCGCTGCGCCGGGGTCCCGTGCAGCATGAGCAAGCGGAGCGCGTTGATGTGGCCTTCGTAAATCCGGCCGAGCGCGACACTGCCGGCACCGATGCAATAGAGAATCTCGGCTGTGGCAGTGGCGTATTCCGCTTCCGTGCCTATGCCGAGGCCACCAAGCGAGGACGGAACAACCGCGGCCAGCGCACCGATGTGCGTAAGCGCCGCCACATCCTCATCGGGAAATTCGCCGCGCTCATCAAGCACCCGGGCGTTGCCGGCGGACGCCGCGGTTACGCCGGGCAACCGGTCGATGAGGGTCGCGACCGGATCCGCAATCATGTCAGCGCGCCACGGCCGCATTCATGCCGCGATCGACTCCAGTGGCAGGTTCCGGCATTGGCGGGCGCTTTCCAACAGCGCCGATGCGGACTCGATCTCTGCCGGCAGGTCGGTGAAACGGACGCGCCGCGCGGTCAGGCCGGAAGCGGCGCGCTCCAGCGTTGCCCAGGCTCCGCCGAAATAAGGGGCGGCCAGGGCGCGCTCGATCACGTCTTGCGGAAGACGGAGCGCGTGAGCGAGATAAGCGGCCGGTCCGTCGGTTCGTTTCCAGGCTGCGCGCGCCGCCGCGCGCAGCCTCAAACGGCGGACGCGGTCCGCCGCCGGCTCGACCAACGGGTCGGCAAACTCGTCCTGACACACCATTCGACGCCGTATGGTCTCCGCCATACCGCCGGCGGCGCGGCCATCCACACGGCCTGACACAGTCACGAAGACATCCGGCGCGTGGCGGATGCGCGCGTCGATGCGGCGCAGCGCTTCAATAAAGGCCCTGTCCTCGCCGGTTGCGTGCGGTGGAATGCCACCAACGCGTCGCCAGGCGCGGACGGTGACGGCGATGCTGGCGCCGGAATGTTCGACATGCCGCGGCAATGGATCGCACGGATCCGGGTCGATTGCGTCCGCAAGCTCGTCCAAAAGTGCCGCCAGCCGACATTCGCGCGCATCATCCGCATGCAAGGCCGCCGGAATGAAGGTGGCTTCGTGCGGGTCGATGACAGCTCGGCCGCAGACGGCATCCGCACCCGATTGAAACGCCGCAAGCGTGTTGCGGACCCAATCCGCCGAGACCACGCCGTCCGCGTCGGTCGTCAACAGGAGATCGTGTTCGGCAAGGCCGACGGCGGCATGCCGAAGCGCCAAGCTGCGAGCATGGCCCGCGCCGGCCGCCCTGCGGCGCGCGATTCGCAAATTGATACCCAGCGTCGGCATGAGCCGCCGCACGCAGAGTTCCGTTTCGTCGTTACAGTTATTCAACAGCAGCACCACCCGGTCCACCGCCGCGCCGCGTTGCGCTGCCAATGCCCGCAGGCAACGGCCGATCCGCGTCGCCTCGTTCCGCACCGGTATTGCAACGATCACCCGCGCCGGCGGCCCGCTCATCGGCATAACCTGGCCATCGCGCCCGGGCTGCCCGGCTGCTGCGACATCCCGCACACCATTCAAATGTTTGCCTGCTCTTCAAGAGGCACTTTGTCGTCCGGTCGATAATAGAGTGCGGCACACTCGTCGCTCAGCACGCCCGATGTCACCGTGAGATCGTCGCGGAATGCATCATGGATGAAGTCCAATGTATCCAAATGACGACTTTCGAAATACATGCGATGCACCTGATGCCGGCCGGCGCCGACGACGATGCGGCCGATACGGGCCCAGATCGACGCCATGGTACACATGCCGCAGGGTTGCAGCGTAGAGTAAAGGGTCGCACCGCGAAGGGCGGTGGTTTGCAGACGCGTGGTAGCGGCGCGGATGGCGACGATTTCGGCATGCGCGGTGGGGTCGCAGTCCCTCAGGGTTTCGTTACTGGCGGCAGCCAATATTTCGCCCTCACGCACAATCAGGCACCCGATCGGCGCGCATCCCGGCGAGCGTTTTGCGCGCGAGGCGATCCTGATCGCTTCGCGCATGAAATGCGTGTCTGCCGCCGTAGCGCCCCTGCTTATCGACAATTAGCTGTCCTGCCCGCGTATCGCGCGATCCTGATAACGCGCTTATCGCGCGATGCTGATAACGAAAGACCTGAGGAACGGTTCCGCTTGTTGAAGGCGGCCACCGTCTCGGCTCGACAGGCGCTGCGACAGGGCCGCCTGCGCTGCCTGCAGCACCCGTTCGGCTGGCACGGCACATAACGAAGCATGGCGTGCGAGTTTCAAGATGAGGCAGGGCGTGAACCTTTGGGCGTGCCGCGCGTTGGCCATCCAGAACAAAACCTCGGGAGGAATTATGAGTCGATTCCGTTTGCTTCTGCTTGGGTGCGCTGCATCGTGCCTCGGCGCGGCCGTCGCGATGGCGCAAACGCCAGCGCCGGCCCCAACCTCCGGCACATCCGTTGGCGCGCCGGCTAATCCCGCCAATCCGACGCCAGCGACGCCAAGCGACAAGGCGGCCGCATCAGGAGATAGCAACCAGGCGGTTGCCACCACCAGCGCGAACGCAGATCAACCCGCGAAAGGCGCCAATAGCTTTACGAAGGATCAGGCGCGCCGCCGGATTCAGAAAAAAGGCTTCAGCCACGTAATGGACTTGGCCAAGGACCATGACGGGGTGTGGCGCGGGACGGCGCGGAAGGACGGCCAATCCGTCAATGTCTGGCTCGACTACAAGGGCAACGTCGGCGAAACGTCGTCATAATTATGTACGAATAATTCAAAGGGAAACCAGAGATCATGGCAATATTGACACGGCTTTATGATACACGGGAAGACGCCGTCGCCACGGTGAACGCGCTCGAGGCGGCGGGCATGGGACATGATGAAATCAGCCTGATCGGCGGCGGACAACAAACTGTCGTAGCCGGCGATAATACCGACTCTCAAGCGGGCAAAGGTGCGGGTGCCGGCGCCGCCGCGGGTGGCATCATCGGCGGCGGTGTCGGCCTGATGGCGGGTGTTGGCAGCTTGGCCATTCCGGGTCTTGGGCCGATTGTCGCAGCCGGTTGGTTGCTGGCGACACTGACGGGCGCCGGCGTCGGCGCCGCGGTGGGGGCAGGCGCCGGTGGTTTGATCGGTGCACTTGTCAAGGAGGGCGTCTCTGAAGAAGACGCGAATGTCTATGCTGAAGGCGTTCGCCGCGGCGGCTATCTTGTGACGGCGCGGGTTGAAGACAGACGCGTCGCGGAGGCGCAACGCATTTTGAGCAGCCGCGGCGTGGACGTGGCGGAGCGCAGGAGCGCGTATCAGCGGGAAGGCTGGACGCGGTTTGATGGAAGCACCATGCCTAGCCGGGTGCGCGAGGACGTTTAGGCGCAGCATCAAGATGTAGAACAACATGGGCCGGCCGCTTGCAGCGGCCGGCCCATGAATTAGGAAGGAAGTAGTTCTTTTTGAAAAAAAGAAACTTTTATCTGTTACGGGATGCCATTCGTCTTCGATGTCGAATCGTATGTTGCGGCCAAGGAGCAAAAGTTTTTTGCTTCTTTTTTCAAAAAAAGAAGGCCTTCCCTTACCTATATCGTGGTCGAGCGGCCTATTCGGCCGCGCGAGTCCTCGGCCGCGGCCGCGTCGAACGATCAGCATGACCCTCGTCATCGGGGTTGATCGGCGCTGGCGGCATTCCACCCTGTGGTTCTGGCTCGTCAATGTATTTGAACGCTGGCGCCTCGTTCCAGGGCCCGCGGCCATCTTCGCCGTGTGAGAGGTTGAACACAAGCTTCACCGTGTTATCCGGCGCGACATTGCCGAACATTGGATCGTCGAGTTTGCCCATCGAATCGAGGGCTTTCATGAACATGTTGGTGTGGGTGATTTCCCGCGTCAGCAAATGCGTCAATGTCGCCTTGGTGCCGTCGTCATCGCACGCTTTGATCAGCGCCTCGTAAGTCTGACGCGCGCCCGCTTCGGCGGCGATATTGGCGCGAAGATCGCGTACGACGTTGCCGCCTTCGTTGATGTAGGCAGCGGTCCAGCAACTGCCCTGGCTGTCCAGGAAATGCGGGCCGCCGCCCTTTATCTTGAAAAGCGGGGCGTCGAACACACCTGACTGGTCCAGGTTGCTGGTGTGTTGCGCTATGAGCTTGCCAACCATTTCGAGGTGGCTGAATTCCTCGATGGCAATATCCTGTAGCATGTCGCGTATGCCGGCATCCTCCACGTGGAAGGATTGCACCCAATATTGCAGCGCGGCGGTAAGCTCGCCGGTGGCGCCCCCGAATTGCTCGAGAAGATAGGTTCCAAAGCGGGCGTCCGGCTTGCCAACTTTGACCGGCTGCATTAACTCCTTGCGATGCAAGAACATACTGACTCTCCTGGATTGGGTCAGCTACAATGGGTGGATGCTGCCTGAGGTTGCAGGTGCCCAAGCGGCGGCATACACATAGGCGGCGTTGTTGACATCACAAATCCGTGGCAAGCCAGCGACGTCATTTCGGCATGCGGCAACCTGGGGGAGCGGGCGGAGGCCAACTTTCCGGCGCGAGGTCCGGTCGCACCAAGTGAGCAAAGCGAGACCCATCACTCCATGCAGCCGAGACCGCGCAACGCGCCTTCGCGTTGCCCCCGCAACGTCACCCGGCCCGCATCAGTTCCGCCCTTCGCGGGCAAGCTACCGGCAATTCGGGCGCCGCAGCTCAACCCGGCGATTTTTGAAACGGTGTTCATCCGTATCGTTGACTACCAGAGGGCGCGTGTCGCC
>DATJOH010000031.1:0-3626 GCA_035507235.1 Acetobacteraceae bacterium | reverse complement strand
GGCGGTGGAGCGGGTGACGGCGGCGGCGTTCGGGCAGCGGCGGAAGATGTTGCGGGGGGCGTTGAAGGGGCTGGGGGGCGAGGCGCTGCTGGCGGCGGCGGGGATTGAGGGGACGCGGCGGGGGGAGAGGCTGAGGGTGGGGGAGGTTGTTGCGCTGGCGCGGGCAATTTTGCTCACATGAGTGGGAATTTGCTTGATTTTACTCCGCTGAGGGGATAGTGCCTGATCTCGGGCGGGTATTGGCCCGGTCGTTTGCCACGAGCCTCCGAGGAGCACTCCATGAGCGACACAATCTCCGTACCAATCCGTGTGAGCCTGTTTCTGGAATTGTACGAGTTTCTGAAAGAGAACGGTTCTAGCCAAAATCCCGTCGACGTGGTTGACACGGCAATCTCGTATTGGATGAGTAATGCCAGCTGGAAGCCGGAAGACTTGATGCCTCGCTCCCAGCATTTGGGCTATCAATGGAAGCCTCTCTTTCTCCCGCCGCAGACAAAAATCCGTATGAGATACAAAGGCAAGACGTTTTACGCATGCGTCATTGGCGACGATATAATATTTGATGGCCGGAGTGTAACCCCAGGTGAGTTCGCGAATAGCATCGCGGGCGGGACGAATCGTAATGCTTGGCGCGATCTTTGGATCAAACTGCCGCACGAATCTGACTTCAGATTGGCTGATGATCTCCGGCGTCCCACAATGACGCTCGCTGACGTGCAACGAGCGTTCTCAAACTCGGACAAAGGTACGGAGAAGGCGGCATGATCGCCTTCTCGAAACACGGCGCGCACCGTGGGCAAAAGCGGAGCGTCCCACCAGCTGTAGTCGAGTGGTTGTACGATTTTGGCACGCCATACGCGGCGGGTTGTGGGGCCGAGAAATTGGTTTTTGACAAGGCTGCTCGACGCCGACTCGAGCGCATGCTGGGTGGCCAAATCTTCAGTAAGGTCGAGGAGTATCTTGGCGCTTATGCGATCCGGTCATCAAATGGTGAAGTCGTAACCTGCGGCTGGCTAACCGAGCATATTCGCCGTTAGGCGTTATGAATTTGCGCCTGCGCTGAACGCGTTGGTGAGCTATTGCTCGTTGTGGGCGCCCCCTCCGCTGCAATTCCTCGGAAATTTTGCAGGGAGAATGTGAGCAGGGCCGGGCCTTTTCTGGAAGCGACTCAGCAGGGAATAAACTGGCCCTCGGGCGCCAATTGCTGGATGAGGTCGAACTCGGCGCGGTTCGCGGTCAGCACCGGGAGGCCGGCTCTTGCGGCGGTGAGGAAAATCAGCGCGTCGTTTAGGCATTCCTTGCGCTGGTTGGGCTGAAAGCGCTGCGTGCGCGCCAGTGTGCCGGCGAGGATGCCGGCATCGGCCCATATGTGCGCGTCGGGCGTCAGGAGCCGGCTCGGTGGGATGCTGGCGAACAGCTCCACGTAATGATCCCGCATCGCCGGCCAGTTGGGGTGTGACGGATCGGCGTTAGCAACGCCGAGGGCGAGTTCCGCGAGTGCGATGGAACAGTGGAACAGCAAGGCCTGATCGATGGCGACGCGCACGGTCGGCGCCAGGCGTCCGGCGGCGTGGTCGATATAGATGTTGGTGTCGAGCAGCAGGAAGAGCGGGCCGCTTGGCAGGGCGGCCAGGTCGGGGAGGGTTTCGCGCGGGCGCGGGGAGAGTTGCGAGGTCCGCTTTGCCGGCTTGCGCCGGCGCAGGATTGTTTCGAGGTCAATACTCAAGAACGTGCTGTTGCCCCAACCGTCCCGAGGTGCGGCGGAAGAACGCGGCGACGGGATCGGGCCGCGCCAGCATCGCCAGCGCCAGAACGCCGAGTTCGCTGGTCGAACTGACCCCGGCCTCGCGCTTTGCGGCTTCAACTAAGGCTGGGGGGGCGCGGAAACTGACGTGCTCGGTTTTTTCGCCGTCCAGCAGGCCGTTGCGGCGCGCCTCTGCCAGGGCCGATGCGACGAGCGGCGCCGCCCGTGGCGCCGTCGTGCTAGTCAGGCGCTTTGGTGTTGCGCCGCCGCGGGCGGTGGTCATGCGCGTGCCTCCTACGATGTGTGCAAAATAGGCTTGCTTGTCACACACCGCAAGCGCCGTGTTAGGCTGCGCCGATGGCATTTTCCGCCGATTCGCTCCTCGCCTGGTACGACCGGCATCGTCGCCGCATGCCGTGGCGCGCGCTGCCGGGGGAGACACCTGATCCATACCGCGTGTGGCTCAGCGAAATCATGCTGCAGCAGACGACAGTTACCGCCGTGGTACCGTATTTCGAGCGGTTCGTGGCGCGGTTTCCGACCGTGCAGGCGCTCGCGGCGGCCGAGGAGGGGGCGGTGATGGCTGCCTGGGCGGGGCTTGGGTACTATGCGCGGGCCCGCAACCTGCATGCGTGCGCGAAGGCGGTGGCGGCGGGCGGCGGGGCGTTTCCGGCGAGCGTCGAGGGGCTGCGGGCGCTGCCGGGGGTGGGGCCGTATACGGCCAATGCGGTGGCGGCGATCGCTTTCAATATTCCAGTGGTGCCGGTGGACGGCAACGTCGAGCGTATCACCGCGCGGCTGTTTGCTGTGGAGGCAGCGCTACCAGGGGCGAAGGCAGAGCTCGCGGCGCGGGCGGCGACGCTGAATACGGAGCCTGCGGCGCGGGCGCGGGCGGCGGATTTTTGCCAGGCGCTGTTCGATCTGGGGGCCACCGTGTGCACGGCGCGGCCGGCGTGCGGCGTTTGCCCGTGGGTGGGGCAATGCGAAGCGCGGCGGCTGGGCATTGCGGCGGAGCTGCCGCGGCGGGAAGCGAAGACGGCGCGGCCGGTTCGGCATGGGGCGCATTTCTGGCTCGAGGACGCGGCGGGGCAGGTGCTGCTGCGGCGGCGGCCACCGGCGGGGTTGCTGGGGGGCATGACGGAGTTGCCCGGCACGGTGTGGCGGGATGCGCCGTTCGCGGCGCATGAGGCGGCGGCGGTGGCGCCGATGGAAGCGGCCTGGCAGCGCGCCGGCGCCGTGCGGCATGTGTTCACGCATTTCGAGCTGCGGCTGGATGTCTATGCGGCGCGCGTGGCGGAGATACGGGCGGAGGGGTTTTTGCGACATGCTGACGCGCTGGCGGAGGAGGCTTTGCCCAGCCTGATGCGCAAATGCGTGCGCGTGGCGCGGCCGGAGGCGGCGTGATTTCGTATCTGCTCGTGGCGGCGGGCGGCGCCGGCGGCAGCGTGGCGCGTTACGGGCTGGCGTTGGCGGTGGCACGGGTGACCGGGTCCGGATTTCCGTGGGGCACGGTGCTGATCAATATCGTTGGCAGTTTCGTGATCGGCTGGTTTTCGGGATTTTCCGCGGTCTACAGCCGCCATCCGATGGGCGAGCCGATGCGGGCACTGGTCATGGCGGGGTTTTGCGGCGGCTTCACCACCTTCTCCGCCTTTAGCTTGCAGACCGTGGAGTTGCTGCGCGCCGGCGAAGCAACCCGGGCCTGCGTCAACGTGTTTTTCTCTGTCGTGCTATGTTTGGGGGCGACGGCGTTGGGCTTAAAGCTCGCGCAAGGGTAGGAGTGGGTGATGGTTACGGCGACGGAACACGCGGCGGACTGGACCATTCCGCAGCAGTGGGAACGCTATACGGAAGCGGAGCACGCAACCTGGGATACGCTTTA
>DATJOH010000030.1:0-8683 GCA_035507235.1 Acetobacteraceae bacterium | reverse complement strand
TCCCGCAATCCGCTGGAGCGCTTGCTGCATTGGCTGCTGCCCAGCCGCGCTTACGGATAGCCCGACGACGTCAACACGCGATCGAGGATACGCGCCGAACAAATTACCCCCGGCACGCCTGCACCCGGATGAGTTCCAGCGCCCACAAGAAACAAGCCCTTTACGCGCGGGCTTTCATTATGTGGCCGGAACCAGGCGCTCTGCAGCAGCCGCGGCTCCAATGAAAATCCGGCGCCATGAACGGATTTCAGCCGCGATTGGAAGTCCAGTGGCGTCATGACCCGCGACGTCACCAGCGTCGCGCCGAGGCCCGGCAGCAACGTCGTTTCCAGACGCCGCTGAATTGCCACCCGGTAGGGTTCCGCCACGTCGGCCCAATCGATGCCGCTCGCCAAATTCGGCACCGGCGATAGGACGTAGAACGTATCGCAGCCGGGCGGCGCCACGGATGGGTCGCTCGCTGTCGGCCGGTGTAGATAAAGTGAAAAATCCTCGGCCAGAATTTTCCGCGTGAAAATATCGTCGAGCAATCCACGATAGCGCGGGCCCAGCAGAATCGTATGGTGGTGCAGGTGTGAAAATTGCCGGTTGGTGCCAAAATACCAGACGAACAGCCCCATGGAGAACTTCCGCCGCGCGAGCGCCCGTCCGGTCCATCCGCGCCGTGCCGCGCCATTCAGCAATTTTCCGTAGGTCCAGGCTGCATCCGCGTTGGAAACCACCACATCCGCCGGAATTTGCTCGCCGTTCGAAAGCGCGACGCCAGTTGCCTTTTCGCCACCTTGCAAAATTTGCGCAACATCCGCGCCAAAACGGAACCGCCCGCCCGCGCCCTCGATCAGGCGGGCAAGCGCCGCGACGATCGCGCCGGTTCCGCCAACGGCATAATGCACCCCGTGCGCCCGCTCCAGGTGCGCGATCAGGCCATAATACGCGGTGGTATGGAACGGATTGCCGCCGACCAACAGCGGATGGTAGCTGAACGCCATGCGCAGCCGCGGATCGCGGAAGTAGCGCGCCGCCATGTCATACACGCTGCGATATCCGCCAAGCCGGAGTAAATCCGGCAGCGCGGCAAGCATGTCGGAGATTTTGCCGAATGGCCGATCCGCCAGGCGCTCGAACGCGACGCGATAAATTGCCGCACTTGCCGCCAGATAACGCTCAAAACCGGCCACATCATGAGGCGAAATCCTCGCCACCTCGGCCCGCATCGCGTCCAGGTCAGCGCGCGCGCGAAACACCGTGCCGTCGTCGAAATGGAGTTCGTAGAATGGGTCAAGCCGCTTCAGCTCGACCGCGTCCTCCATCCGCTGGCCGTGCAACGCCCATAATTCCGCCAGTAAATGCGGAGCGGTTATGAGTGTTGGGCCCGCATCAAAGCTATAACCGGCCTGCCGGAAGACATAGGCCCGGCCCCCTGGCGCATCCAGGCGTTCCAGAATCGTGACCCGATAACCACGCGCCAGCAACCTTACGGCGGCCGCCAGACCGCCGAACCCGGCACCGATCACCACCGCATGCGGGCGTGTCACGGTCACGCCGAAACCGGCGGCATCCGCCGCAGCGCGCGCGGCGCCTTGAACGGCAGCAAAAGCCGCATCCAAGCCGTATCGAACCGCGTCAGCGAGAGTGACTCGTGCACGGAGGTGACCTTGTCGTCACACAGCGTAGTACTCACCAGGCTGCGTGCATAGAACGGCGAATCTTCCAGCACGCGCGTCACCCGCGGTGTCGCGGTGCCGCGGGCCAGGCGCCGCAGCCGCCAGAATCCGCAACCAAGATCGTGCTGGTCCGGTAGCGCGAAATTCTCGCAAATTCCGTCCGCCCGATAGCGCAACGCTGCCTCCATCCGGCTGCCGTCCCGCCGCAGCACGTCATAGGTAACGGCCGCGCCAGCCACGAGCCGGGCGCGCGACCATTGCCAGGTGGAAAAATCCTCTTCCAGCGGCCGGCTGCCCCAGTTCGTATCGAAATATCCCTGGCCCCGCCATGTGCAATGCGGCCGCGTCATCGCGATTTCCACCCGCGCCCTGGGTGCGATCGCCCGCCAGCCATGTCGTCCTGTATTGTCCAGCGCCAATGCGAAGCTTGAGCGTATTTCGGGCACGAGCCGAACCCGGCCGCGTAGCCGGCGTGGCCACGGCGCGGTCAGTTCGTCAACCGTGACGGTCAACGCAGTGCCGTCCCACCGCATGGCGCTGTTGCCGATCGCAATGGCGTTGCCGCACCGGGCAACCGAGCCCGCGCCGCGCTCCGTCATTGCCCAGCGCCGCAGGCCGCTGCCATACAGCGCAACGTTCATGGCGCAATGATTTAGCGCTGGTGCGGCACCCCGGCGGCGCGCCCACGCGTACCAGGGTGAGAACGGGCTCCCCACCATGGCGATCACCGAAATCCCGTTGGCGAAATCCTCGCTGAAGGCATCGAGGTACCACCAGCGATACCCGCCATCCGGCACCGGCGCGGCGAAGTCGATCGCCAAGTCCGCTGCTGCCGCCATTTTACGATTGACTCCGACTGTCAATTAGACATGACATACGCATCTGACAATAACAACTGACAGAGCTCGGAGGGAGCGCGCCATGGAGTCGAGGTCGATGATCGAGGCCACCCTTGGCCGCGCGTTGCAGGAGGCCGTCGGCCCGTCCACCCCACCGCGCCTCGCCGCCGCCATGCGGCATGCCGTATTCCCCGGCGGCGCCCGTGTGCGGCCCCGCCTGACCCTGGCGGTCGCCGGCGCCTGCGGACAGGACAATCCAGGGCTGGCCGCCGCCGCCGCCGCCGCCATCGAGTTGCTGCACTGCGCCAGTCTTGTGCACGATGACATGCCGGAATTCGACAATGCGCCGACCCGCCGCGGCCGCCCGAGCGTGCATGCCGCGCATGGCTGCGCGCTCGCCCTGCTTACCGGGGACGCGCTGATCGTGCTGGCGTTCGAAACCATCGCGGCCGCGGCGGCGCCGCACCAGGCGCGGCTGCCGAGCGTGCTTGCCGCCATCGGGCGCGGTGTCGGCGCAGCCCACGGCATTACCGCCGGGCAGGCCTGGGAGTCCGAGGACCAACCGGACCTCGGCACCTACCAGCGCGCCAAGACCGGCGCGCTGTTTGCAGCCGCCGCCGAGGCCGGTGCCGCCGCCGCGGGCCGGCCTTCCCCGGCCTGGCGGACCGTCGGACTGGCGCTGGGAGAGGCCTACCAGGTTGCCGACGACATCGCCGACGCGCTCGGCAATGCCGCAACGCTTGGCAAGCCGATTGGCCAGGACGGCGCGCTCGGGCGCCCCAATGCCGTCCAGCTTCTCGGGCTACCCGGCGCGACCGACCGGCTTACGGCGCTGGCGGACCGGGCCGCGGGCGCGGTGCCCGCTTGCCGTGGCCGCAACGACCTCAGGAACCTGATCGTCATGGAAAGCCGCCGTCTGCTGCCAAAGGAGCTATTCGCCCGTGCGGCGTGACGGGTGCTGAGGCTGCCCGATTGGTCGTTTGTCGCCAAACCCGGTTTTCAGTCCTGGGCAGCGCGCTTTCCACTGACCCGCCCGTTCGCCCGCCGTGGCGCCAACGCCCTGTTCGATCTGGCCGCCGGCTTTGTGTATGCGCAAATTCTATCCGCGTGTGTTCGCCTGCGGCTGTTGGAAACGCTGCGGAACGGGCCGCTGACGGCTGCCGATGTGGGCCTCCGCCTGGATCTTCCCGCGCCGGCGGCACAGCGCCTGTGCCGTGCCGCCGCCGCCCTGGGATTGCTGTCGGAGGTCGGCACGACATACCGGCTGGCCCTGAACGGGGCAGCCCTATTGGGCAATCCGGGTGTCGCCGACATGGTGACGCACCATGACCTGCTTTACGCTGACCTCTCCGATCCCGTTGGCTTGTTGCGCGCGGGCACGGCGCCTGGCGGCCTTGCCGCATTCTGGCCGTACGCGGGCAGCGACAATCCCCGCGCCCTGACGCCGGACAAGGTCGCCGCCTATAGCGGCCTGATGGCGGCCAGCAACCGCCTCGTCGCGGAACAGGTGCTTCAGGCCTACCCAATCCGGCGGCATCGCCGCCTGCTGGATGTCGGCGGCGGCGACGGCGCGTTTTTGCTGCGCGCCGCGGCCACCGCGCCTTCATTACAGTTTGCGCTGTTCGATCTTCCGCCGGTTGTGAAACTTGCGCGAGAAAGGCTGCGGGGCGCCGGCCTATTGCCGCGGGTGACCCTGACCGGCGGTGACTTCTTCACCAATCCGCTGCCCGGCGGCGCCGACCTCATCACCTTGAACCGAGTCGCCCATGACCATGGCGATGGACCGGTACTCGAACTGCTCCGCAACATCCGCCGCGCGCTCCCAGCCGGCGGCACTTTATTGCTTGCCGAGCCGATGGCCGGCCTGCCCGGCGCCGCCCGCGCCGCGGACGCCTATTTCAGCTTCTATCTGCTGGCGATGGGCTCTGGCCGGGCGCGGCGGGTAGCAGAACTGATTGAGTTGCTGCGTGTCGCCGGCTTTCGCGACGCGCGCTTGAGGCGCACCGCCATGCCCATGCTGTGCGGACTGATTGTCGCACGCGCCTGACAGACCGTCGCTCATCGGTTGTAAGTTTGTGTTGACAGACATTTCTGTCAGCTTAGTGTGACGGGACGGGAGCAAAAATAACTTCAATCCCAGGGGAGTGCGCCGGGGCCATGCAAGCCATCGCCGTCGTGCTGGAAGCGCCAGAACGCCTCGGCCTCAGTGCGCTTACGCTTGATCCGCCACGCGATGACGATGTCACCGTGCGCATCGATTTCAGCGGCATCAGTACGGGAACGGAGCGCCTGCTCTGGTCTGGGCGCATGCCGCATTTTCCCGGCATGGGATATCCGCTGGTGCCCGGCTACGAATCCGTCGGCACGGTTGTTGAAGCGGGTAACGCGAGCGGCCTTACCGTCGGCGATCATGTATTCGTGCCGGGGGCCAATTGTTTCGGTCCCGTCCGTGGCTTGTTCGGCGGTGCCGCCTCGCATCTCGTGGTCCCGGCGAGCCGCGCCGTCCTGATAGACCCTATGCTTGGTGAGCGCGGCGTATTGCTCGCCCTGGCCGCGACCGCGCATCACGCCGTGGCCGGCGCCTTGCCGGATTTGATTGTGGGGCATGGCGTTCTGGGGCGCCTGGCCGCGCGCCTGGCCGTAATCGGCGGCGCGACGCCGGTGATATGGGAAACCGAACCAGCACGCCACACGCAGTGCGACGCTTATAGCGTGCTGCATCCAGATGCCGATGGACGCCGCGACTACCGTCACATTCTCGATGTCAGCGGCGATCCCGGGATACTCGATACGCTGATTTCGCGTTCCGCCCGCGGCGCTGAAATTGTGCTCGGCGGCTTTTATGCCGAGCGCCTCCATTTCGGCTTTCCGCCCGCCTTCATGCGCGAAACGCGGTTGCGGGTTGCCGCCGAGTGGACACCGGGTGATCTCGCCGCCGTCAACGCCCTGATCGCGCATGGCCAGCTCTCCCTGGATGGTCTGATCACGCACCGCAGCAGCGCCGGCGCAGCCGAATCGGCGTACCGCACCGCCTTCGGCGATAAAACCTGCCTCAAAATGATCCTCGATTGGAGCAACGTCGCATGAACGCGCCCCTGGGTCCGCTTGCACAGGAACCGCCCCCGCTCAGCGAGGCGCCGCCGCGCCGCGCGACCCAGGTCATTGCCATTTACGGCAAAGGCGGCATCGGCAAGAGCTTTACGCTCGCCAACCTCAGCTACATGATGGCGCAGCAGGGCAAACGCGTGTTGCTGATCGGCTGCGATCCGAAAAGCGACACAACCTCGCTGCTGTTCGGTGGCCGGTCCTGTCCCACCATCATCGAAACCTCCTCGCGCAAGAAGGCGGCAGGCGAAAAGGTCGAGATTGGCGACGTTTGTTTCAAGCGCGACGGCGTATTCGCCATGGAACTTGGCGGTCCTGAGGTCGGCCGCGGCTGCGGCGGCCGCGGCATCATCCACGGCTTCGAATTGTTGGAGAAGCTCGGTTTCCACGACTGGGATTTCGATTACGTGCTGCTCGATTTCCTGGGTGACGTGGTCTGCGGCGGCTTCGGCCTGCCGATCGCGCGCGACATGTGCCAGAAAGTCATCGTGGTCGCCTCGAACGATCTGCAATCGCTCTACGTTGCCAACAATGTCTGCTCGGCCGTTGCCTATTTCAAGAAACTTGGCGGCAATGTCGGCGTCGCCGGCATGGTCGTGAACAAGGATGACGGCACTGGCGAGGCTGCCGCGTTCGCGCGCGAGGTTTCCATTCCCGTGCTGGCCGCGATACCGGCCGACGATGACATACGTCGCAAGAGTGCCGCCTACGAAATCATCGGCAAGCCTGGCGGCCGCTGGGCGCCGTTGTTCGAAGAACTGGCCACCCAGGTTGCCGAGGCACCGCCGCAGCGCCCGACGCCGCTCACCCACGATTCTCTGCTCGGCCTGTTCAAGGGTGACGCGGTTGGCCGCGGCGTCGTCCTGGACCCGGCGACGCTCGACGATATGTGGACCGTGTCGCGGCCGCAAAAAACCTCGCTTGAGGTGATTTACGAAGGCGCTGCCTGAGATGTCCGCTGCCGCCAATTCCGCGGTGGAAGCGGGCTGCCACGGCGGCCGCGATACCATGCGCGCCGCGGCGGAGGCTGCCGGCAAGTCGGAAATCCTGGCCCGATACGAAGCCGATTATCCACGCGGCCCGCACGACCAGCCGCAATCCATGTGCCCCGCCTTTGGTTCGTTGCGCGTCGGCCTGCGCATGCGCCGCGTTGCCACCATTCTTTCCGGCAGCGCCTGCTGCGTTTATGGCCTGACCTTCACGAGCCATTTTTATGGCGCGAAGCGCACCGTCGGCTACGTGCCGTTCAATAGCGAAACGCTCGTCCGCGGCCAATTGTTCGAAGACATTCGCGAGGCCGTGCTGAAAATCACCGACCCGGCCGCGTATGACGCGGTTGTCGTCATAAATCTCTGCGTGCCGACCGCTTCCGGCGTGCCGCTCGACCTGTTGCCGAAACAGATAAACGGTGTGCGCATCATCGGCATCGATGTCCCCGGTTTTGGGGTGCCGACCCACGCCGAAGCGAAGGACGTGCTCGCGGGAGCAATGTTGCGCGCCGCGCGCCAGGAAGCGGAACAGGGGCCGGTGGCCCGCCCACGCCAGATGGCCGCCGGCGACACCGTCACATTGCTCGGCGATTTGTTCCCCGCCGATCCGCCCACGGTCGCCGCCATGCTGGCGCCGATGGGTCTCGCCGTCGCGCCGCAATGCCCCGCGCGGGAATGGCGCGATCTCTATGCATCGCTCGATTGTATCGCCGTCGCCGCGGTGCATCCATTCTATACCGCATCAATTCGTGAATTCGCCGCCGCCGGCCGTCCTGTGGTCGGCTCCGCGCCCGTCGGGCTGTCAGGCACCGCCGCTTGGTTGGAAGCGATCGCAAGAGTTGCAAACATTCCAGCTGCAAAGCTGGACGAAGCGAAGGCCAAGGCTCTGCCGCCGATTGCCGCAGCGCTGCAACAGCATCGCCTCACTGCGCGCGTCACGGTCGCGGGCTATGAGGGCTCGGAACTGCTCGTTGCCCGCCTGCTCATCGAGGCCGGGGCGGAAGTGCCCTATGTCGGCACCGCCTGCCCGCGCACCGAATGGAGCGAGCCGGATCGCGCATTTCTCGAGTCGCGCGGCACCCATGTGCAATATCGCGCCTCGCTGGAACAGGATCTTGCGGCCATGCGCTTTGCCAAGCCGCATTTGGCGCTCGGCACCACGCCGCTGGTGCAGGCGGCAAAGCAGGAAGCCATCCCCGCCGTCTATTTCACCAATATTATTTCGGCGCGCCCATTGTTCGGTGCGCCGGGCGCCGCCTCCCTCGCCGCCATCGTCGCCGCCCAGACCGGCGGCAGCGAACGTTTCGCCCGCATGGTAGAATTCTTTGAAGGCGTCGGCACCGGCGACGTTACCGGCTACGGCTGGAAAGGTGCGCCTGACCTGCACCCGGAGGCGCGCGCGAAAGCGAAACGCATGCGCGAGGCGCGGGCGAAGGCGGCGGAGGCTGTCGGGACATGAGCAGGAAGAACACCAGGAGCTCTGTCCCTGGATCAAGCTGGCGCCTCAGGCCCCAGACCCCATCTATAACGCATATAACACAACTTCCGCGCGATCACTCTGTGCCGCGCAGCGTTTGTGACGGCAGCGGCACGCCGCTGGGGGGTCCAGGGGGGCAAAGCCCCCTTGGTCTAACGCAATGCTAGTCCTCGATCACGATCGCGCCGGCGGCTACTGGGGCGCCGTTTACGCGTTCACCGCCATACGCGGCCTGCAGGTGGTTATCGACGGTCCCGTTGGCTGCGAAAATCTCCCCGTCACCGCCGTGCTGCATTACACGGACGGCCTGCCGCCGCACGAATTGCCCGTGGTGGTAACGGGCCTTGGCGAGGAGCAATTGTCGCAGGAAGGCACGGAACAATCGCTGCGCCGCGCCAACGCCACATTGGACCGCGACCTTCCCTCCGTGGTGGTCACCGGCAGCATTGCCGAAATGATCGGTGGCGGCGTGACGCCGGAAGGCAGCAACCTGCTGCGGTTCATTCCGCGCACCATCGACGAGGATCAGTGGCAGGCGGCCGACCGCGCCATCAACTGGCTATGGACCGAATTCGGCGCCCGGCGGGCCAAACCAAAGCCGCGCCCCGC
>DATJOH010000029.1:0-3643 GCA_035507235.1 Acetobacteraceae bacterium | reverse complement strand
AGCTGACGGGCGAAGGCATTACGCCGCAAGAAGCCGAGGCGCCTGCGCGCGACAACGTGATCGATTTGATGGCCGCGCTGAAAGCCAGCCTTGGCCGCGGCGGGGATAAGGCGGAGGCGAGATCTTCCGCGGCTTCAAAGTCCGCGGCTTCAAAGTCTGGGGCTTCAAAGTCTGGGGCTTCAAAATCTGGGGCTTCACGTCGGAAGACCCCCGCCAAGCGCAGCGCACCCGCCCGTCGCCGAGCCTAGCCCCGAGCGTGTCGAGAAAACAGACGACGAAGGCGGGACGAAGAGGAAGAAGAAACTCCCCTCGAGGGAGGGTCCATTGTGTCCCTTACATGGGACGCGACGTCGCTTCAGCGCCGGCTGGGCGAATGGACCTCATTCTCCCACACATGCGCGGTTTCGGTGGCATGCCGATCGTGGGTCGGCGTGCCCTTTGGTCGCGCGTCCTCGCTTCGCTCGTCTGGGGGCGTGCGCCCTGCATCATGCCCATGCCGCCCGCGTGGGCCCACCACGCCGGAATTGGCCGGCGGATCGCTGGCCGGGAAACTGTCCTCCACCGTCTGGTCGTGGTGCCGTTCCGCATCGTTGTCCTTGCCGTGCGCAGCCATCGCGGTCGCTCCTGCCTTCAACGCTGATCCGGAAACGCCGCAGCCAGGTTCTTCGCTTGCGGCAAAGGGCGGGCGCCGCTGCCGGCGCCCGCCCGTTTCACCGCTAGGCGGCCTGTTGTATCGCCGCTTGGTTGATCTCCTTGTTGGCAATATCGTTCAGCAGCCGATCCGCCTTCTTCTCCTCCTGCAGCGTCGCTTCCATCAGCTCCGCAACGTCATTCTCGCCGCAGCCGCGCGCCCAGGCGACGATCGTGCCGTACCGCGCCATCTCGTAATGCTCCACAGCCTGCGCGTTCGCCACGATCCCGGCGTCACGCACCGGACCTTGCGCGAACTTCTCAACCATCTCCTCACCCTCTTCGATGATGCCGTTTATCGCCTCGCAGGTCTGGGCGCGGGCGCGTTGCCCCAGCGCCTCGAATGCCTTCTGCATCCGCTCGACCTGGCCCTCCGTCTCCTCGCGGTGATGCATCAGTGCCTGCTTGAGCTGGTCGTTTTGCGCGGCCTTGGCCATTTTCGGCAGCGCCTTCAAGATCTGACGTTCAGCGTAATAAACATCCCGCATGAATTCGATCAGGAGTTCATTCATTCCTTTTGTGCTTGCCATAACAGTCCTCGTATCTGGTTGAGTTGGCGGTTTCATCCGCAGCGGCTTCGCCAATCATTCCGGTCGCATCCTGCCGGGGAACGGATCGTCCCCGCGGCCCCTTAGCGGCGGCAAGACCGCCCGGAATGGCAAAAAGGAAGCGCTGCCGTCTTGCACCCGTTCAAGGCGCCGGATGCAAATGCCCGTGTATTGGGAAGGCAGCTGTATTGGGAAGGCAGGGGCGCGAAGCTTGGCTGGCGCGCCGGTGCTACAGCGGTTGAATATCGGTGGCGCCGGCGCCGCGCATGATAGCTTCCGCTTCCGAACGCTTTGCTTCGGTGGGCGCACGTACCGCGAGGATCAGCTGACCCGCTGCCGCCCGAACGTCCAGCTGCGTCTGCTCCTGCGAGTTGGCCGCACTGCTGACGGCATAGGTGGCCCCACCTGCCGCCGCGCCCGCAACGAGCGCGGCGGCAACCGCCGGAGCAGCCGCGCCGCCGGTTGCCACGGTGATGCCCGCGCCCGCCAGCGCCGCCATCGCTGCCGCCGTGCTGGTATGCACCGTGCGAGCCTGGCGCGCGTCATCCTCCGTGTCGGCTGGCAACGCGCTGGATTCGGGCGTCGATCGGGCCACGGGCGGCGCAGCCTCCGGGACCGAGAGATCGGCGCGGTCGAAGCCGGAAACCGTAAGCTGCTGGATCGCCTGCTGCATTTGCTCCGAGCTGGAGAAAACGCCACGCACCTCGTGCAATTCGCCAATGGCCGGACCAGGTACCGCGGTTCGCGTGTCGCTTTCCATGAGAATGCACTCCGAATTGTTTCTATATTTCATTTGGAACTACGCACCCGGCAAAACGACACTTGCTCACGCAAGATCGAACGCCGGGCTTCGGATGCGGCCGCCATGGCAGATGCAATGAAACCGGTGGCGGGCGGGCCATCCATTTTCTGAAAGAATCCAATGAGGCGACCAGTCACGCCACGACCGCGTCGCCGCCACTCTCATTATGGCGGCGGCATAGGTGGCTTCGACGGTTCGCGGTTCTCGTCCCCCTGTGGGGCCGGCGGATGCTCCCGCAATGTGCCCGCGGGCAACCCGCTCCTCTCGCCGGGAACGTTGGGCTGTGGATCGCGGATCCGTTCCTCAACGCGGCCGGGCGGGTTTGGCAGGCCGCTCGGATTGTCCCTCCTCACGGCAGAGCGCGCTGGCTGGTGTGGCTGTGCAGCCCTCCCTTGCGTCCTGCCGCCGCGGCCCGCTCGCGATCCTGTGCGAAATTGCCGGAATTGTTCGGCGCGCCGCCGCCGCCGTGGCTGCGTTCGCCGCCCTTGCGCCCCGCCTCCACGGCCCTCGCCCGGTCATGGGCAAAATTGCCCGAACTTTTCTGGCCACCGACACGTCCCGCCCGAGCGGCTTTCTCACGGTCCAACGCAAAGTTGCCACGATTGGTAATGGTTCGCGCTTCCGACATAGCCCTTGCCTTCCTGCTCATGTCTGCTGCCCAAAACGAAGACACCGCGCGCGGGTTGCCTTACCGCTTGTCAACCCGCCGCCGGCCTGCCGCGTTGCTGCGAGGCGAAACAGAAGGACTGGCCGCCATCCAGGAGATTCGGAAACGCAACGCGCGGGGGCGTTTCACGCCGCAATTCGAGAACGAGTAGTGGAACCTGGTGTTTTTCGCGCCGAATACCCGGCGAGCGGAACCGGGAGCACCCGGACGAGCAACCGGATTACCACATCCGCACCAGCGTTTGCCGATGTGCCAGCGTTGCCGATGTGAAGCTCTGGACGGAGCAATTGGCACGAAACGATGGGCTATGAGCGGTCGTTCGGGACGCGCTGCCGCAACAAGAGGAATGCAACGATGAACGATACGATATTGCCGCCGCAGCAACAGCCGCAGCAACAGGAGCATCAACCAGGCCAGGAAACCGTGATGCGACCGCAGCCTGAACCGGTTATGGCGACATATCGCGCCTCGGATCGGCTGCACGGCAAGGTGGCGCTGATTTCCGGCGGCGATTCAGGGGTTGGCCGGGCGGTGGCCGCCGCATTTGCCAAGGAAGGCGCGAATGTCGCCATCGTCTATCTGGATGAACATGAGGATGCGCAGGAGACGCTGTGCCTGGTCGAGGCCGAGGGCCGCCGTGGCTTGCTGATCGCCGGCAACGTCGGCAACTCCGATTTCTGCCGTGAGGCAGCGCGCCAGGCGGTCGCAATGTTCGGCCGCGTGGACGTTCTGGTGAACAATGCGGCTGAGCAACATCTGGCCGAGAAGCTGGAGGACCTGAGCGACGAGCAATTGGAACGGACCTTCCGGACCAACATTTTCAGCCAGTTCTACCTGACGCGGGCGGTGCTGCCGCACATGCCGGATGGTGGCGCGATCGTGAACACCACGTCCGTCGCGGCGTACCAGGGTAATCCGGACTTCGTGGATTACTCA
>DATJOH010000028.1:0-10966 GCA_035507235.1 Acetobacteraceae bacterium | reverse complement strand
TAATGGCGGCTTTGCCGGCTCGATCGCCTACATGGATCTGGTTGCCGCGGTGAAAGCGGGCGAGGCTGGCGCCTCCACGGATACCGGACACACCGCCAACGGGCAGGATGGCACGTGGGCAAAGAACCATCCGGGGCTTGTCCGCGACTATGGCTGGCGCGGAATTCACCTCACCGCGGTCGTCGGCAAGCAACTGGTCGCCCGGTTCTACAGCAAGTGGCCCGATCATTCGTATTTCATCGGCTGCTCCAACGGCGGCCGGCAAGCCTTGATGGAGGCTTATCGTTTTCCGGGCGACTATGACGGCATTGTTGCGGGAGCACCGGCGGCGGTATGGACGGATCTCGCCATGACCATGATGAATACGGTCAAGGCCCAGGAAAAGCCGGGCGCCGCCATCCGTCGCGACCAGATGGCGCTGTTGCAAAACGAAGTGGTCCGGCAATGCGATGCGCTTGACGGTCAGGTTGACGGCCTGGTGGCGGACCCGCGCATGTGCAAGCTGGATGTTGCGAAGCTCGCCTGCGGCGTCTCGAACTCGCCGCAATGTTTCAGCCAGGGGCAGCTTGCGGCGCTCAAGCAGATCTATGCCGGCCCGCGCGATGCTGCCGGGCGACAGGTGGCAGCCACTTACCCGCCTTCTGGCGCAGAGAAAGGCGATCCGTTGCCGGCATTCGGGTGGGATGGATTTATCGTCGGCGGAACCAACGGCCCGGCGCTCGATGAAGCCTATGCGCGCGGCGTGCTGCGTGATTTCTTCGCGACGCCGTTTGCGACACCTGAAACCTTCGATTTCACCAAGGATCCCGCCCGGCTTAAGGCCGCATTGGCGGGGGATCTGGATGCCAGGCCGCAATTGCAACCTTTCTTCGATCGCGGCGGCAAACTGATCATCTGGCAAGGCTGGGCCGATCCGGCGATCCCACCCGATGCCACGATCGCCTTCTACCAGGAAAGCCTGCGTAATTCCGGGCCGCGGGCGAAAGGCTCGATGCGCCTGTTCATGGTTCCGGGCATGCAGCATTGCGTCGGCGGCACTGGCGCATTCGTGTTCGGCCAATTTGGCGCGCCGCCGCCCGGCCAGACGCCTGACCGCAGCGTAGGTGCTGCGATACAGGCCTGGGTAGAGGCTGGACGCCAACCGGACAGGCTGGTGGGCCGTCGCGGCATCGCGGCGCTGATGGGCGCCCCAGGGGCGGAGAAACAGCGCCTGCTGTGTGCGTTTCCGGCCAAGGCGGTGTTGAAGCCCGGCGATGATGCCGACAGGGCCGCAAGCTACGATTGCCGCACCGCCGGCAGCGAGCGCGCGGCGAAGTCCTCTTTGTAATCCAGCACGGGAGCCGCGCATGTCCGCCACAGACCCAGCGCCGGTGCTGCATGTGCCCGCCCGCGACATTCCGGTGCCGGCGCATTTAAGCCCTGAAGCACGGGCGCAGCTCGCGCACGGAACCTTCTCCAATCCGCCCTGGCCGGCGCAGGATGACATCCCAGCCTGGCGCGCGCTCATTGCGCACATGGACGAAGCGGGTCTCGCCGGCTTGACGATGATCGGACAGCATGTCGACGCCGAAATTACCAAAATCGAGGCCGGCGGCGTGGCCGTTTACGTCGCAACGCCGCGCGGTGCCAACGATGATGGGGCCGTGTATCTGGACGTTCATGGCGGCGCCCTGCTGTGGGGCGGCGGCGCCTGCTGTGGTGCCATGGGCCGGATCAGCGCCGGCCTGGTCCGTGCAGCGGTTTGGGCGGTTGATTACCGGATGCCGCCAGACCATCCTTATCCTGCCGCGGTCAAGGATTGCGTTGCCGCCTACCGCGCGTTGTTGCGTGAGCGGCCGCCTGAAAAGATCATTATCGGCGGCGCGTCGGCGGGCGGAAATATTGCTGCCGCAACCATCCTGATGGCACGCGATGCGGGTCTGCCGCTACCGGCCGCCGCGGTTCTGATGACGCCGCAAATCGACCTCACCGAATCCGGCGACAGTTTCAACACCCTGCTCGGCGTTGATACCGCGCTGACGAGCCGGCTGATGCCGGCGCATCTGCTCTATGCCGCGGGCAACGACCTGTCGGACCCCTACGTTTCGCCGTTGTTCGGCGATTTCACGAAAGGTTTCCCGCCGACCCAACTGCATAGCGGCACACGCGATCTGTTTCTTTCGAACACCGTCCGCATGCATCGGGCGCTGCGTGTTGCCGGCGTGCCGGCCGAACTGCATGTGTTTGAAGCGGCAACGCACGTCATGTTCATGGCCGGGCCCGAAAGCGAGGACCGGACGCGCGAATTGCGCCGCTTCGTGGACGCGCATTGGCGGCGTCTCGACTGACGAGCCAGGCTTCGGTCACCGCTCATGTATAGCGACAAGAGTCGGCACTTGGGCCATTTTCATCTGTCTTTCTCTTGAAGCGGAAGCTTTGGGCCACACCGCCTGGGCGATCGCTCAGAATCTTGCTATTGCCGCCTTGACAGCCCGCTCAGTCTCCGAAAGATTGTCGCCCAAATCATCAGAGATAGACAACATCTGCAGCTGCAACAGAGTGCTGAGTGGGAACAGTGGAACCGCCAATTCGATCAGTGGCAATATGCTTCTGGCCGATAAGCTGATCGCTCGGTTGCCTGTGAGCACGCGCGGCGGATAGTCGAAGTTGTTAAGCCAGCCGATGAAATTCCAACACAATACCAAAAAAGGGAGGACAATATGCATAATAAATCTGCACCTAGATCCGACGAATGCCCTCGCACACGATCGACGAGGCCTTTGGCAAGCGCTTGGCGTCGCTCCCTGTTATGCTCCATCATGGCAACCCTGGCGTATAGCGGTCATAGCGCGCTCGCGGCGGGAACGGTGCCCCCGCCTCCGCCGCCCGAACCGATCTCAGTTTCGGAGCTGCCGGTGCCGCCGACCATCCCGGCCGACGTCGTCGGCGCCTGCACAAGTACGATCAATCCCAATGGAACCGGTTGCATTATTGCCAATGGCTATCTAGACGGCGGCAGCTTTTTGCGCGACAACCATGAAGTGGTTGCCATCGTAACATACGGCGGCGCACCGTCGTCCCCTGATCCAGCGGCGATTTACACCGGTCAGCAAATAATCCTAATCAAGACCGACGGCACCACATTCTCCAATGGCGATCCTTGGAAGTGCCTCACCTGCGGCACGCCAGCCTCAAATATGGCCAACGTCACCATTGCTAACTCGGAATATCCTCAGAGCTTTCCAGATGGAAGCCGACTGCTCATTGGGAACAGCATTTTTGACTGTAGTCCCTATCAATTGACTGACGACGCCTGCACGGCGTCGCAAATATATGGCTACCCTATCCGCTTCAACAACACTCCGGACGGTTCGGGCCCTGGCGCCTCAATCCGTGAACTCCGCTTGCATCCAGATGGCGTACACCTTGGTCTCAATGTGCTAACTTATGCGGCCGGAGTTTATAACGAGTACGCGTATTACGGGCACCTGGTGTTTAATCCGGCGCCGACAACGGGCCTGCCACTCGCCCCCCGCTACGATCTGACAAATGTCAGCCAAATGGTTGAGCCAGGGTTTGCGAACCGCACACTGACCGTGAGCCCGACCAACCCACATCAATTGTTGATTAATACCAATGGCATAGATGTTGGTGAATTCCGTGGCTTTTCAAAAGACGGCACGGAGGCTTTTTACGTTGGTTACCCGCATGAATCTTCCAACATAGACGTCTTCGCCGCCAATATGACGACGGGCGCCGTGCGGGACGTTACCGAAGGCTTGCAGTACAATGACCCACTTGATTCGTCGCCCGATGATCAATGGGTCGTGGCCCTTGCGACGACTCCCTACAATCGATTGACCTTCGTCGCCGGCATGCAAGGAGTGCCGCCGCTGGTGGATCCCATTACAACTGCTCTTGTCGCTGGCATGCGCAGCAATCAGGGTCGCGCCTTCTGGAAACCCATCCTGCTGGACCGTTATGCGGGTCGCGGCTCCTATGTGGGGCAGCAAATCAACGCCGGCGACACGAGTCCAGGGGGCATCGACGACCCGAACTGGGACGCAGCCGCCGATCCGCGTTGGTCGTGGGACGAAACGGCAATCACGTACTACGAGCACATAGTACAAAGCCCCGGCTGCGGCGGCACAAATCCGCTTCCATGCCCTACTTCGACAGAGCCCGGTGGACGCACGTCGCGCATCATGATCGCGCATCTGACCAGCCGGACGCCGTATGCCTACACTGTACCGGCGCCAACGGCCGATAACCTGCCAACCTGGGGCGTCCCATACGTACCAGGCAGTGCACCACAGACAACCACTTACCCCCCCGCCGGTCATTACTTCCTCTACGGCGCGGTTTCGGGCGTGGCCACGGTGGAGTACCGGCAGAACAGTGCCGGCACAATCGACTACGCGCACGTAAAATACACCAATTTCTCAAACGACGGTGTCAATCTCCTGAATGGCACTGAGCATGTTGATCAGCTGACACCGGGGGTTACAAAATGGAAGTCGCGTCTCGAGCAACTCGGCAATACGGTCGTATTAAAGAGGACCTCACCTGAACTGCAACTAAACACAATATCGACTCTCTACTACAACAACTTCCAAGCGCTGTCTGGAAAGTTAGAAACCAAAATCGGCGGCGTTACCTACAATCAGCCGGCCAACGGTACTTAAACAGTTCACGCTTCGGGCGGGCCGGTCCTTGCCGTGCCCGCCAGCCTACCCACGCTTCATGCCGCCACCCATACCGTCGCCTTAAAGGATGCGGCCCGATTGCGAGTGAACGTTCGCTCGGAGCGGTCCGCATCGATGTCGATCTGGCGAGACTATTCGATAGGGCCTGTCGAAATGAGTCCCCTGACTGAGGCCGGCTCCGGAGTGGCCCAATTCATAGCGACCTTCCCTCTGCACGACCGCCGCCTCAGTGGCCGGCAGCGCGCGTTCCGGATGCGGTGCTTCCCTTCGCAAGTGCCTCCCGCGCACCGGCGCGAATGTAGGCGTAAATCTGCATCACCTGCTGCCGCGTAAAACTCGGATAGCGCGGCATGCCGTTCTGCATCAGGGCGCCGTCATGCACGACGTGCCAAAAGCTGTCCGGATCGAGCGCTATTTGCGATTCCCTGAGGTCCGGCGCCGGGCCCCCGGCAGCGACGAGGTCGCGTCCGTGACAGGGTGCGCAGGCCATGAACATCGCATGACCAGCGGCGACGTCAGCCGGGTTCAGTTTAAGCGCCGGATTGTCCAACGGATGAATGGCCATATTGCGCGGCGGCGAGGGCGGCAGCACCGCCGTGCCGTCCAGCGCGAATGTGAGCAACCTGCGGGGCGACGCAAACTTCCACCCGACATTCATGAGGCTGCCCCAAATCGCGGCCGAGGCGCCATAGCCCGCGAGGATGGAAATATATTGTTTGCCGTGGACGGCGAAGCTCATCGGTGCCGCGATGATGCCCATGCCGGCATAGAATTTCCACAGACGCGCGCCGGTCGTTGCTGAGTACGCATAAAGATTGCCGTCCGCCGCGCCCTGAAAAACGAGATCGCCCGCGGTTGCCATTGCACCGCCGTTCCAAAGTGTTATCAGTTGGGCTTTCCACACCTGCCTTTGGCTCACCGGATCCCAGGCAAGCAACGCGCCTTTCCCATCCAGCGGATCGGACTCGTATTCCTTGATGCCCAAGCCGGCGACAAACACGCCGCCGGGCTGCGGCTTGCCCTTCGTAAAGCGCACGCCGGACTGCATATACGGGATGTAGACCAGCCCCGTCTTCGGGTCGAAGGACTGGGACATCCAGCTATGTGCGCCGGTGGGGCCGGGAAAAATGGTACTCTCGCCGGTTTCGTATCGGATATTTGCGGCTTCCACAGGCCGTCCGGTCTTGCGGTCAATGCTGCTGGCCCAGGTCACTTTACCGTATTTCTCGGCCGAAATCAGCTTACCGTTCGTGCGGTCCAGAACATAGAAGAAGCCGTTCTTCGGCGCCTGCATGAGTACCTGACGATGTTTGCCGTCGATCACGAGGTCGGCCAGCGTCATCTGATCCGTCGCATCGAAATCCCAGGAATCCCTTGGGTTCAACTGGTAATGCCAGACATATTTTCCGGTATTGGCATCGAGCGCGACGATCGAAGCGGTGTAGAGATTGTCTCCGCCTCCCGGGCTGCGGACTTCCGGATCGTAGGGGCCGCCGTTGCCAGTACCGATATAGATGTGGTTCAGTGCGGCATCGAACGTGATGCTATCCCAGACGACGCCGCCGGTGCCGGTTTTCCAGTAATCTCCGTGCCAGGTGGCGGCGGCGCGCTCCATTGCCGGATCGCCACGGTTTTGCTCGGGCGAACCCGGCACCGTGTAGAAGCGCCAGACTTGCTTGCCAGTTGCCTGGTCATAGGCGGTTACATAGCCGCGTGCGCCAAAATCCGCCCCGGCATTACCGATAATCACCTTGCCGTCGAACGTGCGCGGCGCGCCGGTGATGGTCTGCATCGATTGCGGACCTGTCGTCTCGACACTCCAGAGAAGCTTGCCGGTCTTGGCATCGAGCGCAATGAGGCGCCCATCCAGCGCGGCGGAGAAAATGCGGCCGTCGGCGTAGGCAACCCCGCGGTTCGCCGCGAAGCCGTACACCATCTTCATCGGATCGTGCTTCCACGTCTCCGGCGCGTAGGTCCAGAGCAGCTTCCCGCTCACGCCATCGACGGCATAGACCGATGCATAGCTTCCGGTGAAATAGAGCACGCCGTCAATTGCGAGCGGCGTGGCTTCGAGGCTTACTTCGCCGGGCAGATCGAGCGACCAGGCCAGGCCGAGACGTTTGATATCCGCGTGGTCGATCTGATCCAGCCGGCTATAAGCGGTCTCATCGCTATCGGCGTTCCTGGCCGTCCAATTGGCGCCCGCACCAATGGCACGGACCGGGCTCGCGATCTTTGCCGATGCACCGCGGGCGAGCTCGGGTGCCCCATAAAGCCACAGCACGAGAAAACCGCAGGCGCCAACACGGGTTGCCGACATCAACACTGAATTTCTCTCCCCGGCGCTGAACGGCCCTGATCATGTGCTTAGGTCCGCCCTGCCGGTTCCGTCAAGCAAAGCTGAGCGAATGCTCAGTCAATCGCGCCGGGCGGATTGGGACGTCGGGCTCTTTGGGTGCCGATGCCGCCCAGGCAACTGCCTGGTTTATCGCCGTCCGCGCGCGTCCCGCTTCGGCGACGCTCCGCGCCGCGGGCTCCGCGCGGTCGTGTCATTGCGAACGCCGTTTGCCTCGAACTCTTCGAGGCAGGTCTCGACGAAGGCTTCCATTTCATCATGCCCAAGGGAGATATTGAGCGCCGACTCCAAAGCCATGCCGCGGGCTACATTTTCCGTCAAAACGACGATGACGAGGGGTGGAATGCTTGGCGTAACACCGCGCGCCGCCAGATGCCGTGACACGAACTCCGCCTGCACCGCACGCTTCTGCTCGGCGTATCGGGTGATTTCGGCCCTCACCGCATCATTGTGGTTTGCCAGGGCCATGAACTCCGTAACGAACCGGCTACCCTCCGGGTCGCCACTCAGCTGCCAGAGCGCGCGCAGCGGCTGATCGCCTGCCAGTGCGGCTGTCATGTGGGCGAGATCGGCTTCCGCACCCCGACGGACGACCTCGACATACAAATCATCCATCGAGTTGAAGTAATAATGGATGAGCTGCGGCTTGAGTCCGGCAGCCGCGGCCACAATCCGCGACGTTATGGCACCGAAGCCTTGTTCTCGAATGAGCCTTTCGGTCGCCTCGAGCAGCGCCGCACGGGTTGCCGAGCTTTCGAGACCAAGCTTTTTCGTTGGCGCTTTTTTCGCGGCCGGTTTCTTTGCCGCTGTTTTTTTTGTCTTAGCCGCCATTAATACTATCTCCCGAGCGACACGCCTTCGCGCCGCGGCACGCATTCGTTGCAGGCCTTCGGCGCAGCTTTGCTGCGTCGCGCGCCCGGCAAGCCGGCAGGCTTGCCCGGATTTGTCCCGGTGGGCAAGTCTCGCGGTCGCATAACATCATCATGCACGGCGCGCAGCGCTAGGCGCCGCGCAAATCGCTCGGTGGCTGAAGGCTACTGGCAGTGGGCGCGGCGTTCGCGCCGCCAACTCCGGCGCGCCACGGTGCGCCCTGTCGTGGCCCGGTCGGCATCCCTCAGGGCTCAGCGCATGCCGCCGGGCTTCGGTCGATGCGGCTTTGTCAGGCGTGCTTTCCCGCAACGCTGCTGAGAAGTCATTTGACTCTGAGTGCGCGCTCAAGATAAGGCTGAGCGCAAGCTCAATAAGTTTGCTGCTCGTTGCATTGTGCAGGCGCGAGATGGAGGAGATGTACTGAATGCAATGAGATCAATCTCGGCGATATCGCCCACGGGAGGCACCGACAGCGCAGAGGTGGGTCCGGGCGCGGCCCGAATTCCGTCTGATCTCGCTGCCGCGATCTTGCATTGACTTCACCCGACCGCCTCAAGTTTCACGCGCGCGCCATTTCCGATCATCTCGATGCAATCGAGAAAGCTTGGGCGAAGCGGGCCGCATTGATAGTCCTGATCATGCCCTGTCCGGCCAGGGCCAATAAACGAGATATTCGATAAGGGGGAAGATGATGAGTCGCGCGACAGGCCTATGGGGCGTGTTTGCAACAACCGCAATGTGCCTGGGATTTTCGCACCCAAGCGCTGCCCAGGCGCCTGGTGGTGTGCAGCCTAATCGATCGACCACGCCCGAAGAGATCATCGTCACCGCGCGCCGGCGTGCGGAGCGGCTGCAGAGCGTGCCGATCTCCATCTCGGTCCTTAGCCAGAAGCAATTGACTGACCGCAATGTCACCAGCGGCGCGGACCTTGCGACATACGTCCCCTCGCTGGGTGTGCAGAACCTATTCGGCAACGACAATGCAAGCTACGTTTTGCGGGGATTTTATCAGCAAAGCTCTACCGCACCGACCGTCGGCGTGTATTTCGATGATGTTGCCGCGCCACGTGGCGGCATCGGCGCGGAGTTTGAATCAGCCGGCGACGGCGCCGGACCTGGAAGCTTCTTCGACCTGCAGAACGTACAGGTTGTGAAAGGACCGCAAGGTACCCTGTTCGGCCGCAACACGACTGGCGGCGCCCTGTTGCTGGTGCCGCAGAAACCTACCTCTGGTTATGGCGGATACCTCGAAGTCTCCGCTGGCAATTATGGCATGGAACGCACCCAAGGTGTGGTCAATCTGCCGATCAGCGACAGGGTGCGGCTCCGCCTCGGGTTCGACCAGGAAACGCGCGATGGCTATTTGAAGAACCTGTCCGGCATTGGCCCGAGCAATTTCGACGACATCAATTACGGCGCCTTCCGGGCAAGCCTTGTCGTGGATGTTACCGACGACATCGAGAACTACACCGTGGCGAGTTTCAGCCAGTCCGATACCAATGGCCCGGGCGAACAGATGTACGCCTGCAATAATAAGATTGAAATTTTCAGCCAGCTATCGTGCGACCAACTGCACCATTTTGGGGGCAACCAGGGCTACAATATCGAAAGTGACTTGCCGGATGCCCGCGACTATAACCGCCAGTGGCAGGTGGTGAATACCACCACGTGGAACGCCACCGATGATCTTACGGTCAAGAACATCGCCGGCTACGCGCAATACCAGGGAACGCTCGCAAGCGGCCTGTTTGGCACGGATTATATTATCCCGAAATATCTGGATCTGGCCCTTCCCGGTGGCGGCGTTTTCAAGTTACCGACCGGGACCCAAGCGGGGAAACACCTTTATTTCACCGCCACCGACTCGCCCCCGGGAATGGACATTTCGAACCAGGCGACCTACAGCGAGGAATTGCAGCTTCACGGCACCACACTCAATGATCGCCTGGATTGGCAGGGCGGCTTTTATATGGAAGGCAGTGTGCCGCTCAGCGAGGCCGGAACTCTCAGTCCGACGCTCGCGAGCTGCACTAATATTGCGGCACTTCAGTGCACAGACTCGCTGCAGTCGATTTTCTCCGAAGTTGGCGTTCATGAAGCCTTTGGTGAAGTTCAGACGCAGATCGGAGAAATCAGCTATCACGACTATGCGCTCTACGGCCAGGGCACATACACCATATTGCCGGATCTGAAATTCACCGCGGGCGTGCGGGGAACGAACGACACATCGGCAGGCAGCGCCACGCGCCAACTATGGGGCTTCCCAGCGCCCAATCAACCGGTGCACGCGTGCCTCGCCGGTGTGACGGATCCTGCAAGCTGCTACAGTTCGCTGCGAACATCCTCCACGGCGCCCACCTGGTTGCTTGACCTGGATTATACGCCGGTAAAGGATCTGCTCACTTACGTGAAATGGGCGCGTGGATATCGCGCCGGCGGCCTCGTACTTTCGGGGGTACCCGGCTATGACACGTTCGAGCCGGAGCGCGTCGACAACTACGAGATCGGCGAAAAATATTCGTTCCATGGTCCGGTGTCCGGGATTTTCGATCTGGACGGCTTTTATAACAATTTCTTCAACCAGCAGCTTCCGATTGGCTTTGTGGTGCCGCCTGGGTCGGGGCTCGGCTCTCCTAGCGGCAGCATCGCGAATGTCGGCAAGTCGCGGATCTGGGGCGTGGAGGCGGAGGCCGGGTTGCAATATAATGGCTTATCGCTGGACCTCTCCTATACCTACTTGAATACAAAAGTCGAACAGGTCTCGCCACCGGCGGTAGTGCCCGGTAGCCCATTCACGCCAATCACCGACATCATAGAGGGCGGCCAGCTGCTCTATACGCCCCGCAACAAGGTCGCCCTCAGCGCAACCTACCGGCTGCCGCTGGCGGACTATCTCGGGCGGATTTCGGTCGGTGGGAATTATGTCTTTACCGGCAGCGAGCTCAGCGGCACGACCGGACCGAACTACATCATTCCGTCCTACAGCCTGCTGAACTTCAACGTGAACTGGGAATCGGTCTACAACAAACCGTTCGACCTCGAATTCTTTATGACC
>DATJOH010000027.1:0-6927 GCA_035507235.1 Acetobacteraceae bacterium | reverse complement strand
TTGCCTCCGGCGGCCAGGGGCTCTGCCCCTGGACCCCGCTGGGGCCTTAGGCCCCAGACCCCATTTTGTTTTACGTCAGAAGACAAGGAGGGGGCGCCACCGCCTCGGGTGCACCCATCGCAGCGAAATGCCCCCTCCTTGTCTTCTGACAAACAGATCGGGGTCTGGGGCCCCCGGCCCCAGCGGGGGGTCCAGGGGGGCAGAGCCCCCCTGGTCGCCGAAGGCAATCCCCACAACCCCCGATCAACAGCCATCACGCCAGCGTCTCCTGCCATCGTTTCGCCTGTGCGGCGACCTGCGCCGGTGCCGTGCCGCCGTAGCTTTGGCGCGAGGCGACGGATGCGGTGACGCTCAGCACATCATAGACCGCTTCGGTAATGTCCGCGTGCACGTTTTGCATCGTCGCGAGCGGCAGGTTTTCCAGTGTTACGCCGGCCTGTTCGGCGTGTTGCACGATCTGGCCGGTGACGTGGTGGGCGGTGCGGAAGGGCAGGTTCAGCACGCGCACCAGCCAGTCGGCGAGGTCGGTGGCGGTGGAATAGCCGGCGCCGGCGGCTTCTGCCATGCGGGCGGTATCGGGGCGAAGGTCGCACACCATGCCGGCGGTGGCGGCGAGGGCGAGGCTGAGCGAGGCGGCGGCGTCGAACACCGGCTCCTTGTCCTCCTGCATGTCTTTTGCGTAGGCGAGCGGCAGGCCCTTCATGACCGTCAGCAGCGAAACGAGCGCGCCGGTGACGCGGCCGGTTTTGGCGCGCGCCAGTTCGGCGGCGTCGGGGTTGCGTTTTTGCGGCATGATGGAACTGCCGGTGGTGAACGCGTCGGACAGCCGGATGAAGCCGAAGGGCGCGCTGCACCAGATGATGATTTCTTCCGCGAAACGCGAGAGATGCATGGCGCAGATGGCGGCGGCGGCGAGGAATTCCAGGGCGAAATCGCGATCGGAGACAGCGTCCAGCGAGTTCGCCATCGGGCGGGAAAAACCGAGTGCCTGCGCGGTCATGTCGCGATCGATCGGAAAGGACGTGCCCGCGAGGGCCGCGGCGCCGAGTGGCGATTCGTTGAGGCGCGTTCGCCCATCGGCGAAGCGGCCGCGATCGCGGGAAAACATTTCGACGTAGGCGAGCAGATGATGGCCGAACGTTACCGGCTGGGCGGTTTGCAGATGCGTGAAGCCGGGCATGGGATCGGCCGCATGTTCGGCGGCGCGCGTGGCGAGGGCGCGCATGACGTCGATGAGCTGGGCATCGATGCCGTCGATCGTGTCGCGCACCCAGAGGCGGAAGTCGGTGGCGACCTGGTCGTTGCGGCTACGAGCGGTGTGCAGGCGGCGGCCGGCATCGCCGACGCGCTCGGCGAGGCGCGCTTCGATATTCATGTGAATATCCTCGAGCGCCTCGGTGAACGGAAACGTGCCCGCTGCTATTTCGGTGGCGATTGCCGTGAGGCCGGCTTCGATGGCGGCCTCGTCCTGCGGCGCGATAACCCCTACATGCGCCAGCATGGCGGCGTGGGCACGCGACCCCGCTATGTCCTGCCGCCACAGGGTCTGGTCGAAGCCGATGGAGGCGTTGATGCGCTGCATGATATCCGCGGGCGCCGCGGCGAAGCGTCCGCCCCATTGTGCGTTTTTGGGGGCGTTGGCGGGGGCAGAGGAGGTCATGGCGTGAGCGGAAAACTCGGCAGACTGGCGGTGATCGGGGTGGCGGCGACCCTACTGGCGGCAATCCCGCCGCGCAAACTCGCGGCTGACGAGTCGGTGGACCTACATTCGCCGGACACCGCCATCGCTGTGTCGCCGCCGGTGGCGCTGCCGGATCTGGCCTTAACCAAGCTGGATGGCGGCAAGACGTCGCTGAAGGCTTATCTGGGGCATCCGGTCGTGCTGAATTTCTGGGCGACCTGGTGTGTGCCCTGCGTCGCCGAACTGCCGGAGCTGGACAAGTTGGCGGCCCAGGGGGTGACGGTGCTGGCGGTTTCCGCCGACCACACCGGGGCGGCGGCGGTGAAGCCGTTTTTGGCCAAGCATCCGCTTACGCATGTGACGGTGCTGCTGGATCCCGGGAGTGACGCCGTGCATCAGGCGCAGGTGGTTGGGTTTCCGACGACCTTGATTTTGGATGCGGCGGGGCGTGTGCGCGGACGGCTGGAGGGGCCGGCGACGTGGAGTACCGGCGCCGCGGTGGTGAAGCGGCTGGCGGGGTAAGCGAAGTCCGCGGCCTTTGCCGTTTGGCTGCCGCCGGTTGCAGCGGGCGAAACAAATAAAAGTCTTTTGGTTCTTTTCTTCAGAAAAGAACAGAAAACACGCGTAGCGTTCCCGCATTGCCTGGCAATGCAGGTTGGGTATCGCCGATTACGGAACGTCAGGAAGGGACGGGGGCTCGGACCGGGAGCGATTCGAAAACGGGATCGCGGGCGAGTTTGCGGCGCATACCGGGATCGAGGCGGATGCCAGCGGCGGTGCAAACGCGGAGGAGGAGGTCGGAGATTTCGATCGGTTGCGCTGGTGTTGCGGCGAGGGCGGTTTCGAGTTGTTCCAGGCCCTGGCGGAGGAGTTTTTCGCCGTGGGGGTGGTTGCGGGTGACGGTGCGCAGCGCCTGGCGGATTGGCTCGGCCACGGATTCGTTACGATATGATGTTTCGGAGGCGGCGGATTCGGCCTGGGGGATGGCGCGCGGGCGGGCCGGGGCGAGCGGGAGGCCGGCGAGGAGGCGGATTTCCTTATTGATGCAATCGAGGACGATGCGGGCGGCGCGGGTGAAGAGGGTGCCGGGATCGGGCTGTTTCAGTGGCCTGGTTGTTTCGGCGGTTTGCGCCGGCCGGCTGGTGAGCGCCTCGTACTGCTCGACGGCGCGGCGGGCGATGCGCATGGCCTGCGCGGCCAGATTGGCGAGGACCTGGAGGGGGTCCGCGGTTGGGTCTGCGAGATCGGATAGGGCGCAGGCGGCGGGTGCGGTCATTCTGGTTCAGCTTTCCGGACTTGGCCTTTGTGGTTCGGGAACATAATAGGAACAAGACGGGGCGGTGTCAAGGATTTTTTTCCGCGGGCATGGCGCGCCTGATGGGATCGAGGTGCTTGGTGGGCGAGGGCGTTGGATGTCGAATTCGGGCGCTGGTGCCGTTTGCACGGTTGCGGATGGAATGAACTTGGCATGGGCGGCCTGGGGGATCGAAGGCTCCGGGCTCGCGTGGTGCAGTGCGAAGGCGCACTGCACCCTACGGCTTGCTGACAAGATGGCGCGTCGCCACAATCGTTGCGCGCATTTGACAGACACGCAACGTAGCCGATCCTCTTCTTCAGTTTTCTGTCCGCCCAATCGGATACCAGGGAGAGATTATAGGGTGACACGCCAAGAATCAGATCAACGCTGCCATCGGCAACTTTTTCGTCCACTTTATCCTGCGTGGTGAAATAGGTGATATCGGGGGAGCGGGCGACGATCGCCATAAGGTTGACGTTGAGGGCTGTGGTGGTTGTCGGGTCTCCGAGAAGCGGGTCGAAATTAATAACCTCATCGACGCCGGAAAAGTCCGAGGCAACGAGGGGAAGATAACCGGCACCGATATTCAGGATGATTGCGGACATGGGGGCTCCTGCGTTTGCTGCCCTTGCGCGGTGAGGTTGGCTCCAAAGCTCGTGCCAGACGCGATGGAAAGGCAAAATGGGGTCTGGGGCCTAAGGCCCCAGCGGGGTCCAGGGGCAGAGCCCCTGGCCGCCGGAGGCAATGCCTATCCCTACTGCGAGCGGCGGCCGAACGATACGGCGTAGGCTTGGTTGCGGGCGTCGATCAGGGGGTCGTCGGAGGGTTCGATGCCATCGGTGAGGTCGCCCGGCAGGAACAGCAGGGTTTTCTGCGTGGCGTCGCTGTTGGGGTCGACCTGGGTGATGGTGATGGTGCCGAGATCGACGCGTTGGCGATCGGCGGGCCAGGGGATTGTGCCGTCTTTTATATCGTCGGTGGGGCCGGCGAGTTGGGCGATCAGGTGGAATTTGATCGGGCCCTTGGCGAGGCGCTGCGGCAGTTCGTCTTCCAGGTAATTGGGCGATTGTTGCGCGGCCGCGGCGGCGGAGAGGTGTTGGGTGCCGTCGTAGGGGACTTCCTGGAAGCGGACGGCCTGGCGTTTGCCGGCGGCGTTTATCAGGATGAAGGCGTTCACGCCGTTATAGGTTTCGCGGCTGTAACTGCTGGGCGGGGCAACGCTGGCGAAGGCTTTTGGCGCGGCCGGGTGGGCGGCGAGGAATTGATCCACTTTCGTCGGTTTGGCGGCGGTGGGGCCGGTTTGGGCGACGGCGAGGAGGAAATCGTGGAATTCCTCGATGGTGTGGAAGGGGAAGAATTTCAGCGAGTTTTCGACGAAATCGACGTCGCCGGCTTTCTGGTGGAAGCGGATGGAGAAGCCGTGCGGACTGGCGTTAGGGTTGCCATCCGGAATGTTAGGGATGCCGGTGGAGTTGGAAAAGCGGGCGGTGACGGGAATGGTGGCGCCGTTGAACATTTCGGCCTTGCTCAGGCTGGCGGCTTGTTTGGACGCGGTGAACGTTCCTTCGACGACGATGCCCTTGGCGTGATTGGCGCGCATGCCGGCATGTTTGCCCCAGACCGCGTTCATGGCGTTGACGGTTTGCTCGGCGATGCTTGGCTGGTCGGCGAAGGCAGGCGCGGCGGCGAGCAGGCAGGCGGTGAGAACGGCGGGACCGACACGGGTCGCGGGCATGGGTTCCTCGGAGCATGGTTGCGGGCGTAGCGTGCCATGGGTTGGGCAGGTAGAACAGGCGCGGGTGTGCTCGCGCCGGGAGGAAGGTCGTGTCGGAAGAATTTGCTGCGCGCCGTGCGCGGTTTCGCGCCCTGCATGAAGCGGGCTGTTTTATTTTGCCGAATCCGTGGGACGTGGGGAGCGCGCATCGGCTGGAGCGCATGGGGTTCAAGGCGCTGGCCTCCACCAGCGCGGGCGCCGCGTGGGCGCTGGGGCGGGAGGATGGCGAGCTTTCCTGCGCCGAGGTGCTGGCGCATTTGCGCGTGCTGGTGGCGGCGACCAGCCTGCCGGTGAACGCGGATTTCGAGGCCGGATTTGCCGATGCGCCGGACGAGGTGGCGGCGAATGTCGGGCTGGCGGTGGAGACCGGGGTCGCCGGGATTTCGATCGAGGATCGGACCGGGACCACGCTGTACGATCTGTCGCTGGCGGTGGAGCGGATCAGGGCGTCGCGGGAGGCGATCGATCTGGTGGCACCGGACGTGCTGCTGATTGGGCGGACCGAGGGCTATCTGATCGGGCGGACGACGCTCGGGCCAACACTGGAGCGACTGGTGGCGTACGCGAAAGCCGGGGCCGGCTGCGTGTATGCGCCGGGGATCAAGGATTTGGGCGCGATTCGCGAACTGGTGGCGGAAGTGGCGCCGGTGCCGGTGAATGTGCTGCACCGGCCGGGGCTGACGGTAGCGGACCTGGCTGCGGCGGGCGCGCGGCGGGTGAGCGTGGGCGCTTCGCTGGCCGCGGCGTCGTGGGCCGGGTTTACGGCGGCGGCGACCGCGCTGGTGAAGGAAGGCGAAGCGCTGCCCTAGTGAGATTTTTCCGGAGATTCTTTCCGGCGAGGCGGTGAACCCCCTACCGCCGGAGGAAATTTCCGCTATCTTGGCGACTTATGATCAACGTCGACGAGATTGTGGACCGCCTCGGCGGGCCGGAGGAGGCTGCGCGCCGTCTTGGCGTCGGGCCGGACGCGGTGCGCAAGTGGCGGCAGGCGGGATCGGTGCCGTCGCGGCATTTCTCCGCCATCATCGCGGCGACCGGGCTGACGCTGGCAGACCTTCAGCCTGAAGCGGCCGGGCCGGCCCCGGCGGGGGCGGACGCGGTGCTGGTGCTGGCGGATGGCAGCGTGTTCTGGGGGCGGGGGTTCGGCGCGCACACGGCGGCGGGCGGCGGCGGGCTCGGCGAGGTGTGTTTCAATACCGGCATGACCGGGTATCAGGAAACGCTGACCGATCCTTCCTATGCCGGCCAGCTTATTTGTTTCACATTCCCGCATATCGGCAATGTCGGCGCCAATGGCGAGGATATCGAGGCGCTGACGATTTTCGCGCGCGGCCTGGTGGTGAAGCAGGAGGTGACGGAGCCGAGCAACTGGCGCGCGGCGCAGGGGCTGGATGCGTGGTTGCGGGCGCGTGGGGTGCCGGGGATTTGCGGCGTCGATACGCGGGCGCTGACGGTGCGGATACGCGATGGCGGCGCGCCATCGGGCATTCTGGCTTATCCGGCCGATGGGAAATTCGATCTGGAGGCGCTGCGCGCCGCCGCGGCGGCGTGGCCGGGACTGGAGGGCATGGATCTGGCGCGGGAGGTTTCCTGCACGCAAAGTTTTGCCTGGGACGAAACGGTTTATGCCTGGCCGGACGGCTATGGGCGGCAGACGGCGCCGCGGTTTCACGTGGTGGCGGTGGATTACGGGGCGAAACGGAATATTTTGCGGTGCCTGGCGAACGCGGGATGCCGGGTGACGGTGGTGCCGGCTTTTGCCAGCGCCGAGGATATTCTGCGGCATAAGCCGGACGGTGTTTTCCTGTCGAACGGGCCTGGCGATCCGGCGGCGACGGGAGAATATGCGGTGCCGGCGATACAGGGTGTACTGGCGAGCGGCACGCCGGTGTTCGGGATCTGCCTCGGGCATCAGTTGCTGGCGTTGGCGCTTGGTGCACGCACGTACAAAATGGCGCGCGGCCATCGCGGCGCCAATCAGCCGGTGCAGGACTTGGCGACGGGGCGGGTGGAAATCACCAGCCAGAATCACGGGTTTGCGGTGGACGAGGCGTCGCTACCGCAGGATGTGGCGGTGACGCATGTGAGCCTTTTCGATGGCAGCAACGAGGGGATTGCTTGCGCGGCGAAACGTGCGTTTTCGGTGCAATACCACCCGGAGGCGAGCCCGGGGCC